>JAYTFP010000210.1:0-2906 GCA_043734285.1 Acidimicrobiaceae bacterium | reverse complement strand
GGTAGACCCATCCACGGTGTGACCGGTGCGGGCCTGCAATGACGCAGTCCCGCACCGTCGCAACGAGGGAAGGAAGTAGAGAATCATGCCAATCGACGGCCTGATCAGCGGGCTCAACACCTCACAGATCATCGACCAGCTCATGTCCGCTGAGCGCGCCCCGGTCGACCTGATGTCGATGCAGCGCGACAAGGCGAACGCAGCGATCGACGCGTACAAGAGCGTCGAGGCCAAGATGGCCACAGTCCTCAGCGCGTCGTCCGCTCTCGACAAGGCCAGCACCTGGCAGCTCCGCACCGCCACCGTCTCCGACCCCAACGCCGCCACCATCTCCGCGTCCTCCGGCGCGACGCTCGGCACCCTTTCGTTCAGCGTCGACCGTCTGGCTGCGACACACGGCGTCGTCACGTCGACCGTCAGCGGCTCGGCCACCGACGTGATCGCCCCCGGCGGCTCGATCACCATGACCATCGGCGCGACGCCGCACACGATCTCGGTCGGCACGGGCACGCTCACCGAGGTCGCCAACGCGGTCAACGGCGCCGGACTCGACGTCCGCGCGGCCGTGGTGAACACCGGTGCGGGCTACCGACTGCAGCTCACCGCCGCGAAGTCGGGCGCCGCCGCGGCGTTCACCGTCGACTCGGGCCTCAACATCGCGACCGCCGTCACCTCGCAGGGAATCGACGCTCGGATCATCGTCGGTGACGGCGCCGGCGCCTATCAGGTCACCTCGTCGACCAACGTGTTCAGCGATCTCTTCCCCGGCGTGACCATCACCGCCAAGACCGCCGGCTCGGGCACTGTCGTCGCCGACGTGTCGGCCGACTCGACGGGCCTCGCCAACAAGATCCAGACCCTCGTCGACGCGGTCAACGGCGCCCTGAGCGAGATCAAGACCCGCACCGCCTACGACCCGTCGTCGAAGAAAGCCGCCTCGCTGACCGGCGACTCGGCCGTGCGACGCACCCAGCAGGCGCTCACCCGGGCCGTGACCGACGCGGTCGGCCAGTCCTCGCTCGGCTCACCGGGCGGTGCCGGCATCGGCATCGACAAGAACGGCAACGTCACGTTCGACAAGGCGGCGTTCCAGACGGCGTATGCCGCGAACCCCGCGGCGACCGAGCGGATGTTCGTGCAGGGCGCGACCACCACTGGTTCGATCAGCTTCGTCTCGGCCGGCCCGCAGGCGACCGCCGGTGCTCGTGACGTCATCATCACGCAGGCGGCGGCGCAGGCGGCATCGGTGGGCATGGTCGGCACAATGCCGGTCACGACTCCGGCCACGGTGCGCGTCATGATCGGCACCACGATCGCGGTCTTCACGCTGCAACCCTCCGACACCGACGTCAGCGCCGCGGCCGGGTTGCAGAGCGCGCTCGACGCCGCGGGTCTGCCCATCAAGGCGACGGCCGAAGGCGGCGGACTCAAGCTCACGTCGACCGGCTACGGCACGGCGACCAAGTTCGACGTCGCCTGGGACGGCACCAACTACTCGACGATCGCAGGTATCGACGCCGCGGGCACGATCGGCGGGGTCACCGCGACAGGTGCGGGACGCCAACTCTCGGTCCCCGCGACCAACGGCACGCTTGGCGGACTCACGATCTCGCTGACCTCAGACGCGACAGGCGCCGTCGGCACGGTCAACTACGAACCCGGTGTGGCGCAGCGACTCACCTCTGCTGCGACCGCCGCGAGCAACGGCAGCAGTGGCTACCTGATCGACGCACAGGCCGGACGTCAGTCGAAAGTCGACATGCTCACGAAGTCGATGGATGCGTACAACGTCCGACTCACTGCTCGCGAGGCCCGGCTCCGCCGCGAATTCGCGCACCTCGAGACGACGCTGAACACGCTGAAGAGCCAGAGCACGGCCCTCAACGCCTCGCTCGGCACCGTCTCGTCGATCAGTACGGGCACCGCCAGCTCGTCGAGCTCGGGCAACTGAGCGCGTCGATGACCCGAAACTCCTCATCCCCGGCGCGACCCACGGTCGGCCGCGTGGCGGCAGCGAAGTCGAAGTACATGGCGGACGGCAGCGGTGGAGTGAGCGGGCCGCGCCTGCTCGTCCTCCTCTACCAGCGGCTGGTGCGCGATCTCGTCAACGCCGAGTCCGCGATCGACCTCTCGGATCCCGAGGCGGCCCACAACCTCCTCATCCATGCGCAGGAGATCGTCGAGGCGCTCGACACGGCGCTCGACCACGATGCCTGGGACGGCGCCGAGCGGCTCAGCCAGCTCTACCGCTTCATCAACGCACGCCTCGTCGAGGCCAACACGACCAAGGACCGGGCGGTCGTCACCACCTGCCGCGGCCTGGTCGAGCCCCTTGCCAGCGCCTGGCAGGAGGCCTGGACCGACACGAATCAGATGGCGATGGCATGACCGTCTCCGCGAAGCAGCGCACCGACGACTGGGCCGACCGGCTCGACGAGGTCAGCCGCTCGGTCGACGCGGCGACGGCGGGTGATCACGCCCCGGTCGTCGGCTTCGACGACCTCGGTCCGCTCCCCGACGAGTTGCGGCAGCGGGCCACCGAGTTGCTCGGACGCCTCGACGAGATCGAGGTCGCGGTCGCTCGCCGGCTCGAGGAGATCGACCGGTCGCTGCGCCTCGATGCTCCGGCGGCCCGACCGTGGGGCGACCACTCCCCCGCGCCGGCGTACCTCGACCACCTCGCGTAGGTCGTTCCTCACAAACGGCGCGTGCCGAGCGACGCGCAAGCGCGATCACGAGGCAGCGGACACGACTTCGGCTGTTCGAGAAGTCGCCGGGCCGATGACGGTGAGGCGCGCGGGACTGTTGGTGAGCCAGAGTCGGCGTCGTTCTCGGCGGAATTGTGCGAGGACCGCGGCGCGTTCGGCGTCTCGCCGTGAGCGTGATGGGTCGCGCCAGCGTTGATC
>JAYTFP010000209.1:0-3081 GCA_043734285.1 Acidimicrobiaceae bacterium | reverse complement strand
CGGGATCTGCTTGACACAGACGACGACGTTCATGGTCGGTGAGTCTGCCAAGACTTACCGGCGAGTAACAAATGAGCGTCGGGTCGATACGGTCCGGCGCCAGGCGTCCCATTACGGTGGCCGACCTGTGAAGGTCATGCTCCTCGTCAATCCCTCGGCGTCGTCGGTGAGTGCGAGGAAGCGAGTGATCATCCAAACGTTGCTGTCGGCCGATCACGACGTCGAGGTCGCCGAGTCGAATCGGCGAGGTCACGCAACGCTGCTGGCGATGGATGCGGCCCGGCGTGGCGTCGAGCTGATCATGCCGCTGGGCGGCGACGGCACCCTGAACGAGGTCGTCAACGGACTCGTCGGCAGCGATTGCGCGGTCGCGGTGCTCCCCGGCGGGTCGACCAACGTGTTCGCCCGCACCCTGGGGCTGAGCGACGATCCCGTCGAGGCCGCGATGGCGAACGTCGATGCGATCGCGAATGACGAGATCCGCTCGGTCGGAGTCGGTTCGGTGAACGGGCGCTACTTCCTCTTCCACACCGGCGTCGGCTGGGACGCGGCGCTGGTCAGCGAGGTCGAGAAGCGCTCGGAGATGAAGCGCTGGGCGAGCCACCCGCTGTTCGTGTGGGCGGGCATCACCACGTTCTTCGGCACCTACGACCGTCGCCATCCGCACTTCAAGGTCACCTACGCCGACGGCAGCGAGCAGGCGAGCGGCTACTTCTCGGTCGTCATGAACTCGAACCCGTACACCTACGTCGGCACGATGCCGTTCAACGTCGCGCCCGACGCAACGCTCGATCGACCGCTCGCAATGATCACCGTGACGAAGATGACGCTCAGTTCGTTCCTGGGCCTCATGTACTCCGCGCTGCGATCGTCGGAGGGCATCCGCGGCGCTCGCACCGTCGACTACCGACCCGACGTCAGCTCGGTGACCATCGACGGCTACGGACCCGTGCCGTATCAGGTCGACGGCGACTACCTCGGCGAGATCGAACACCTCGAGTTCAAACACCACCCCGACGCGCTGCGTCTGGTCATGCCGTCGAGCGTCTGAGGTCTCGCGCTCAGCGCTGCGGCGCTCCGAGGCCGCGGCGACGCAGCACCGAGCGCTCGAGCGTGCCGAAGATCAGCCCGTCGACTGCAATGCCGACGATGAGGATGAGCAACATCGTCGCCATCATCCACGGGTAGTCCGAGAGGTCACGCGCGTTCTGCAACTGGGAGCCGATCGAGGGTCGGTTCCCGAGGATCACCAGCAACTCGCCCGCCATCAGCGAGCGCCACGCGAACGCCCAGCCCTGCTTCATCCCCGCGATGAGTTGTGGCATCGCGGCCGGAAGGATGACGAACCGGAATCGTTGGAAGCCCCGTGCACCGAGCACCGTGCCGACGCGGTCGAGCAGCGGCGGCACCGTGTCGACGCCGGCGACGATGCCGTTCGCGATCGCCGGTGCCGCGCCGAGCACGACCACGAAAAGGATCGCCGTCTCCGACAACTGGAAGAGCACGATGGCCAGTGGGAACCAGGCGATCGACGGCATCGTCTGCAACCCGGTGATCATCGAGCCGATCGCCGTGCGCAGCAGCGGCACCCGCGCGACCGTCAGTCCGACGATGCCACCGACGATCATCGCCGCGCCGAAGCCGATCGCCGCCCGGCTCATCGTGATCGAGAGGCCGTGGAGCATCTGTCCATGCACGAGCTGCCGGCCGAATTCGCGGAACACCGGCATCGGACCGGGCAGGATCGCCTGCGACTTCCACCCCGACAACACCACGACCTGCCAGAGGCCAACCGCCAGCAGCGCCGCGGCGAACTTGGGCCACGCCGAACTCCAGGTGCGCGCCCATCGGCTGCGCGGCGCGGTGACGGTCAGCTCGAGCGCGTCGAGGCCCGACAGTTCGTGGTCGAGACGATCGCGTTCAGCGAGCAACGGCATGACGACGCACCTCCTCGCGCAGGCGAGCGGTGACCTCGCCGGCGAGCGCCGACACCTCGGGTGACTCGATGCGACGCGGCCGCTCGATGTCGACGCGGAACTCGGCCGCGACCCGACCGGGCCGCGATGACAACAGCACCACCCCGTCGCCGAGTCGCACGGCCTCGCGCACGTTGTGCGTCACGAACACGACTGCGAGGTGACGGTCGGACCAGACACGCTCGAGCTCGTCGTGCATCAGGTCGCGGGTCATCGCATCGAGGGCGCCGAACGGCTCGTCCATGAGGAGCACCTCGGCCTCCTGCGCGAGCGCTCGAGCCAACGCGACGCGCTGGCGCATCCCGCCGGACAGCTCGTGCGGACGCTTGTCGCCGAACGTCGCCAGGTGCACGACGGCCAGCAGTTCGTCGGCGCGGGCCGCGCGCTCCTTCTTCGCGACGCCGCGCAACCGCAGCGCCAGCTCGACATTCGCGCGCACCGTCAACCAGGGGAACAACGCGGCCTCCTGGAACATGAGCGACGGAGTGCCGCGCAGGTCGACCGAACCGCCCGTCGGCGCGTCGAGTCCGGCGATCAGATTGAGCAGCGTCGACTTGCCACAACCCGACGCGCCCACGACGCAGACGAACTCACTCGCGCCCACCTCGAGGCTCACCCGATCGAGCGCGGGCACCGCCGCTGCTCCGTGGCCGAACACCTTCGACACGTCGTCGAGGCGAATGGCTGCACTCACGAGTCGCTCACTGTCTTCTTGCCCGCATTCGCGAGCAGCTCGTTGAGGATGCGGAGGTCGTAGATCCCTTTGAGGTCGACCTTCTTCAGCAGACCGATCGCCGTCGCCGACTCGGCCACCTTCGAGAGCTGCGGCGCCAGCGGTTCGTCACTGAACGTGAGGTGCTTCCACGAATTGGTGATGACCTTGTCGGCCACCGGCTTGCCGGTCAGCTTGGCGATGCCGGCGTTGACGGAGATCTGCGCGCTCGACGGATCCGACGCGATCGAGGCGAGCGCGTCGAGGTGTCCCTGCAGGAATTTCGAGACGACATCCGCGTGCTCCTTCAGGAACGCGGTCCGCACGATGACGGTGGTCGTCAGGAACTTGCCGTCGGGCCAGAGGGTGGCCTCGTCGACGAGCACCTTGCCG
>JAYTFP010000208.1:0-2306 GCA_043734285.1 Acidimicrobiaceae bacterium | reverse complement strand
GACGACGCCCCCGACGCCGTGTCGGTGAGCATGGGGTTCGGCAACTGCGTCGGCTCGTTGGCCGATTTCATCTTCTCGGGATTGCTCCATCGCAATCCGAACCTGAAGCTCGTCTACTCCGAGGGACAGATCGGGTGGATCCCATTCTTCCTGGAGCGCGCCGACGACATCTGGGAGACGCACCGCGGATGGTCACTCGACCGCGCCGTGGTCCCCGAACCGCCGTCGACGTACTACTACCGCCAGGTCTACGGGTGCTTCTTCAAGGACTTCCACGGCGTCGAGTCCATCGCGCGGGTCGGCGTCGACAACATGACGTTCGAAACCGACTACCCGCACGCCGACAGCACGTGGCCCAACACGAAGGCGCTCGCCGAAGACATGTTCCGCGGCCTCGACGCCACGACCGTGCACAAGGTGGTGCGGGGCAATGCCATCGAACTCCTCGGCCTCGACCTCACCTGACGCTGACGCCGACGCCGTGACCGAGGTACCGCCGACCGAGAGCACCGACACCCCACTCGGGCACACCTCGCTCGCCCCGGCGGCACGGGTCGTCGTCCCCAAGGCGGCCCGGCTCGTCGCCGAGACGCTGCGCGAGCGCATCCTGAGCCGCGAGGTCCCGATCGGTGCGCACCTTCCCCCGGCCGATGCCCTCCTGGCCGAGTTCGGGGTGAGCCGGGCCACGCTGCGCGAGGCGCTCAACGCGCTCGAGTCCGAGGGTCTCGTAGAGGTTCGGCGGGGGCCGGGCGGGGGCGCCATCGTCACCGCACCCGACGGGCTCGCGATCATGCGTTCGCTCGAATCACTGCTGCGGTTCGAGGGTACGACGGTCGAGCAACTGATGGAGGTCCGTCTCGTCGTCGACCCGCTCGCGGCGCGACTGGCCGCCGAGGAGGCGACCACGGAAGATCTGCGCCGCATCGGCGCCAGCATCGAGCGCCAGCGAACCCGTGACGTGCTCGAGTCGCACGAGGAGTGGTTCCGAGAGAACCTCTACTTCCACTGGGCGATCGCGGCCGCCTCGCACAATCCGCTCGTGCGCGTCTTGTCGGAGTCGCTCCACAACATCGTGCTGGCCGGCGGGATCCGGATCGACTTCAAGACCTCCGAACGGCGCCGCAGTGTGGCCGACCACGCCGCGGTCTACGAGTTCCTCGAAGCGCGTGACGGCGACGGTGCCGCACTGCGACTGCAGCGGCACCTCGAACGCAGCTTGTACCTGCGCGCACGGTATTCGTCTCCCTGAGATCGCACAGCGGCCGGTCCGGACCCGGCAGGAGCAGGAGGAACAATGACAACCGCACTGGAGGGCAAGGTCGCAGTCGTCACCGGCGCGGCACAGGGCATCGGCGCGGTGTACGCGCGTCACCTCGCGAGCATCGGTGCCGTCGTCGTGCTGGCCGACATCGACGAGGCCGGGGCCACCGCCCACGCCGACGCGATCGCGCGCGAAGGACTCCGGGCCTGGGCTGCCGGGATCGACATCGCCGACGCGCCGGCGTGCGTGGCACTGATCGATCGGGTCGTCGAGCGCGAAGGTCGCGTCGACATCCTGGTGAACAACGCGGCCATCTACCAGGACGTGCGGTCGACGCTCGCGGAAGACATCGACGTCGACGTGTGGCGCCGCATCGTCGACGTCAACGTCAACGGAATGTTCTTCATGTGTCGCGCCGTGATCCCGCGCATGAAGGAACAGACGTCGGGTGTGATCGTGAACCAGACGTCGGGGTCGATCTTCGTGGCCCCGCCCGGGATGGCGCACTACGTCACCACCAAGGCCGCGGCGATCCCACTGACCAAGGTGTTGGCCCGCGAGCTCGGACCGTTCGGCGTGCGGGTGAACGCCATCGCACCCGGGCTCACCGACACGCCGGCGACCCATGCGGTCACGTCCGACGCGGTGATCGCCATGAGTGTCGCCGGCATCGCCCTCGGGCGCCTCGCCACCCCCGACGACCTCTGCGGCACGCTCGAGTTCCTCTGCTCCGACGCGGCCGCCTTCATCACCGGCCAGACCATCGCGGTCAACGGCGGTTCGCACATGCTCCCCTGAAGGCGCCGTCGGGCTGACCGCGCCGGCTCTGTTGCAAGCAAGCGCTTGATCGCGTACGCTCGGCCCGAGCGGGCGGCCGACCGGCACCCGCCGCGATCGGGGGCCCATGTACAGCAGCGCGCCACGTGACCCGAGCGTCCAGCGGATCCGGGACCGGATCGATCATCCGATCGTGGACGCCGACGCCCACCAGCTCGAGTTCGTGCCCGTGGTGCTCGAGTATCTACGCGAGACGGGGGGCGCCGAC
>JAYTFP010000207.1:0-10729 GCA_043734285.1 Acidimicrobiaceae bacterium | reverse complement strand
CCTGCTCCATCTCGGCGGTGAAGTCGTAGTCGACGAGCGAGCCGAAGTTCTCCTCGAGCAGCCGGGTCACCGCGAACGCGAGCCAGCTCGGCACGAGCGCCTGACCGCGGCCCGTGACGTACCCGCGGTCCTGGATCACCGAGATGGTCGCCGCGTACGTCGACGGTCTGCCGACGCCCAACTCCTCGAGGCGCTTCACCAGCGAGGCTTCGGTGTAGCGGGCGGGCGGCTGGGTGTCGTGGCCCTTCGCCTCCATGTCGACCGTGGTGGCCCGATCGCCCTCGGACATGTCGGGGAGGATGCGCTCCTGGTCCTCGAGCTCGGCATCGGGATCATCCGCGCCCTCGACGTAGGCGCGCAGGAAACCGGGGAACGTGATCGTCTTGCCACTCGCCGCGAACAGGGTCGCCCGACCGTCGGTTGCGTTCATCGCCAAACGCACCGCCACGCTCTCGCCGCGGGCGTCGGTCATCTGCGAAGCGATCGTGCGCTGCCAGATGAGCTCGTAGAGGCGGTGCTCCTGGCTGCCCACCTGGCTGCGGACCTCGTCGGGCGTGCGGAACCGATCGCCGGCAGGGCGGATCGCCTCGTCCGCCTCCTGCGCGTTCTTCACCTTCTTGGTGTAGGTCCGGGGCGCGTCAGGCAGATAGGCCGGCCCGTACTTCTCGCCGATCTGTGTGCGAGCGGCCCTGATCGCCGTCTCCGACAACGTCGTCGAGTCGGTACGCATGTAGGTGATGAATCCGTTCTCGTAGAGGCGCTGCGCGAGCGACATCGTCTGCGACGAGCTGAACCGCAGCTTGCGGCCGGCCTCCTGCTGCAGCGTCGAGGTCATGAACGGCGGATAGGGCTTGCGTGTGTAGGGCTTGCGCTCGACCGAGCGCACCTCGACCGGTTGGTCGACGAGCGCGTCACGCAGTGCATTCGCGTCGGCCTGACCGAGTACCACGACCGGCGCCTTGCCGTTGCTGCCGTCGGACGCGAGTCGACCGTCTTCACCGAAGTCACGGCCCGACGCGACCCTCACTCCGTCGACCTCGACCAGTGACGCGGAGAACGCTGCCTGGTCTTTCGCGGGATCGGAGAGACGGAACGTGGCATCGAGATCCCAGTACGACGCCGACACGAAACTCATCCGCTCGCGTTCGCGCTCGACGACGATCCGTGTCGCAACTGACTGCACACGGCCGGCCGACAGACGCGGCATCACCTTCTTCCACAGCACGGGGCTCACTTCGTAGCCGTAGAGTCGGTCGAAGATCCGGCGGGCCTCCTGCGCGTCGACGAGGCGGCGGTCGAGTTCGCGGGGGTTGTCGATCGCGTGTCGGATCGCCTCGGGGGTGATCTCGTGGAAGACCATCCGCTTGACCGGCACCTTGGGATTGAGCACCTCGAGCAGGTGCCAGGCGATGGCCTCTCCCTCGCGATCCTCATCGGTTGCGAGAAAGAGCTCGTCGGCGTCTTTCAGCAACTCCTTGAGATGGCGGACCTGATCCTTCTTGTTCGGCGAGATGATGTAGAGCGGTTTGAAGTGATTCTCGGTGTCGACACCGAGGTTCGCCCACTTCTCGCCCTTGTACGCCGCAGGGATCTCGGCCGCCTTCGACGGAAGGTCGCGGATGTGCCCGACCGACGATTCGACGTTGTAGTCATCGCCGAGGAATCGGGCGATGGTGCGCGCTTTTGCCGGCGACTCGACGATCACGAGGGGACTGCCCATTCGCGACAGCTAAGAGTGCTGTCGGCAGCAATGTCAACATCGCCGCCCACTACGGTGAACGGGCGCGCCACAAAATCGTCCGCCCTGTGACGTCGAGGAGACCTGTGGACTTCGAGCTGAGCCCCACCGCCGCATCGCTGCAGGAACGCCTCCTCGCGTTCATGGTCGAGTGCGTCTATCCGGCGGAATCCATCTACGAGGAGCAGAAGCACGAGCTGGGTGATCCCCACGCCCATCCGCAGATCGTCGAGGATCTCAAGGCCGAGGCGCGGACTCGCGGCCTGTGGAATCTGTTCCTCCCCCACCGCACCAAGTGGACCGAGGGGCTGTCGAATCTCGACTACGCACCGCTCGCCGAGATCACCGGCCGGTCGGTGCACCTGGCGCCCGAGGCGCTCAACTGCGCGGCTCCCGACACGGGGAACATGGAGGTGCTGACGATGTTCGGCACCGACGCGCAGAAAGAGGAGTGGCTCCAACCGCTGCTCGAGGGCGAGATCCGATCGTGCTTCGCGATGACCGAGCCCGACGTCGCCTCGTCCGACGCGACCAACATCGAACTGCGCATCGAGCGCGACGGTGACGAGTACGTGCTGAACGGCCGCAAGTGGTGGATCTCGGGCGCCGCATCGAGCCGCTGCAAGATCGCCATCGTCATGGGCAAGACCGACCCCGCGGCATCGCGCCACCTGCAGCAGTCGATGATCCTCGTGCCCCTCGATACCCCCGGGCTCACGAAGGTCCGCGACCTGCCGGTGTTCGGCTACCAAGACCGCGAGGGCCACAGCGAGCTGAACTTCGAGAATGTGCGCGTCCCGATCGACAACCTGATCGGCGAGGAGGGTGGCGGGTTCGCGATCGCGCAGGCGCGCCTCGGACCGGGTCGCATCCACCACTGCATGCGCTGCGTCGGCATCGCCGAACGTGCGCTCGAGGCGATGTGTCGGCGCGTGACGAGCCGGGTCGCGTTCGGACGACCGCTCGCCGATCAGGGCGTGATCCGCGAGTGGATCGCCGACTCGCGCATGGAGATCGAACAGGCCCGCCTCCTCACCCTGAAGGCCGCGTTCCTGATGGACACGGTCGGCAACCAGGGCGCGGCTGTCGAGATTTCGTCGATCAAGGTCGTCGTGCCGAACATGGCGCTGCGCGTCGTCGACCGCGCGATACAGGCGCACGGCGGCGCCGGCGTCAGCGACGACTTCCCGCTGGCTCGCATGTACGCCGGTCTCCGCACGCTCCGTTTCGCCGACGGACCCGACGAGGTGCACCGCCGACAGGTCGCTCGCACCGAGTTGGCGAGACACGCGACCTGACGCCGTGACCGACGCGGACATCACGGCGGCGACGCAGGGACTCCGCGCGTCCGAGGTCGCCGACCGCGTCGCCCGAGGCCAGACCAACGCGGTGCCACCGGCACCGTCGCGCACGATCACCGAGATCCTGCGCGCCAACGTGCTCACCCGGTTCAACGGTCTGATGCTGACCCTCGTTGCGATCGTGGTGGCGGCGGGCGCCTTCCGCGATGCGTTGTTCGGGGGCGTGATCGTCGCCAACTCGCTCATCGGCATCATCCAGGAGCTGCGCGCCAAGCGCCTCCTCGACCGACTCGCCGTCCTGTCCGAGCCGGTGGCCCACACGGTGCGCGACGGCGTCGTCCACGACCTCGGCGTCGATGAGCTCGTCCTCGACGATGTCCTCGAGCTGCGTCCCGGCGGTCAGATCGCCGCCGACGCGGTGCTGCTCGTGGGCGATGGCCTCGAGATCGACGAGTCGCTGCTGACGGGCGAGGCCGACCCAGAGCCGAAGGTGCCGGGCGACGAGCTGTTCTCAGGCAGCTTCGTGGTCAGCGGATCGGGGCGCGCACGCGTCTCGAAGGTGGGGGCCGATGCCTACGCCGCGAAGCTCGCGGAGGAAGCCCGCCGCTTCACGCTCGCGAACAGCGAGCTGCGGTCGTCCATCGACCGGATCGTCACCTGGATCTCGTGGGCGCTCCTACCCGTGGGCACCGTGCTGCTCATCACTCAGTTCCGCGTGCATGACGACATCCGAGAGGCGATGGTGAAAGCGGTCGCCGGCATGATCGGCATGGTCCCGGAGGGCTTGGTATTGCTGACCAGCGTCGCGTTCGCGGTCGGCGTGGCGCGGCTGGCGCTGCGCCGCACCCTGGTGCGCGAACTGCCCGCCGTCGAGACGTTGGCGAGGGTCGACGTGCTGTGCCTCGACAAGACGGGCACGATCACCGAGGGCTCCATGGTCGTCGAACGAATCGTGGCGCTCGACGACGAGATCCAGGCGACCGACCTCGACGCCGCACTGACCGCGATCGCGTGGGCCGACCCGAATCCGAACGCCACACAACAGGCGCTGGCCGAGCACTACGGCGCCGCGCCTGACGCCTGGCAGGCCACCGCGTCGATCCCTTTCTCGTCCGCGCGCAAGTGGAGCGCCAACGAGTTCGCGCCGAACGGGTGGTGGATCTTCGGTGCACCGGAGATGATCCTCTCTCCGGCCGCGCTCGCGCCGATCGCCGCGGCGGTCGACGAAGCAGCATCGGCCGGCATACGGGTGCTGCTTCTCGCGGCGACACGATCGGCCGTCACCGCCGACCGACTTCCCGACGACGTCCGCGCTGCGGCACTCGTGATGGTGACCGACAAGATCCGCGCCGATGCCGGCGAGACGCTGCGCTACTTCGCCGACCAGGGCGTGACGCTGAAGGTGATCTCGGGCGACAACCCCGTCACGGTCGCCGCCGTCGCCGAGCGGGCCGGACTCGACGGCGCGGCCCAGCACATCGACGCTCGCGATCTCCCGACCGATCCCGACGCGCTGGCCGACGCCATGCAGGCCATCACCGTGTTCGGCCGTGTCAGCCCCCATCTCAAGCGCGAGATGGTCAAGGCGCTGCAGTCGCGCGGCCACACAGTGGCGATGACCGGCGACGGCGTCAATGACGTGCTCGCGCTCAAGGACTCCGACTGTGGCATCGCCATGGCGTCCGGTTCGGAGGCGACCCGCGCGGTTGCGCAGATCGTGCTGCTCGACAACTCGTTTGCAGGGCTGCCGCACGTCGTCGCCGAAGGACGCCGCGTCATCAACAACCTCCAACGCGTCGCGAGCCTCTTCCTCACCAAGACGACGTACGCGATCGTGTTCGCGCTCGTCACCGGCCTCGCTGGGCTGCCCTTCCCGTTCCTGCCACGGCAGCTGACGCTCATCTCCGTGCTCTGCATCGGCCTGCCGTCGTTCTTCCTCGCCCTTGCACCCAACACCGCCCGCGTCGAGGGTGACTTTCTCCGCACGGTCGCGCGCGACTCCGTGCCCTACGGGCTCGTCTGCGCGGTCGCGACCATGACCACGTTCGTGATCGCCCGCACCCAACACTTCGATCTCGACGAGCCGGGCCAGGGCACCGCGGCGACGCTCGTGCTCGCCGGCTGCTCGCTGATCGTGCTCCTCCGCAACGCACGACCCCTGCGCGGCTGGAAGCTGGGGCTGGTGAGCGTGATGGGCTCGCTCGTCGCACTGGCGTTCGCGACCCGTCCAGGTCGGCGCTTCTTCGAACTCCGCGCTCTGTCCAGCGAGATGCTCGGCGTCGCGGCCGTGAGCATCGGCGCTGCCGCCGTCGCCATGGTCATCGTGCACGGCATGTTCGACGAGGCGCGGACCCGGCGCCGCCACGAGCGCCGTGCCATCGGCGCCGCCGTTCAGGCGTCGGGCAGCGACGAGTAGAGGTCAAGGATCTCGTCGAGCCGACACCGCTCGAAGATCGCCCTGACCCGCTCGCCGGGACAGATCACGGCGAACCGGTTGCCCGCCGCACGAGCGCTGCGGAAGCCACCCAGCGTCGCACCGAGCCCGAGCGAGTCGAGGAACTCGCAGTGGGTGAGATCGACCGCGAGCGGGAGGCCGGCCCGGGCCGCCGCGCCCGCCGCGCTCACGACCGCGCTGCGATAGCGCGGCAGGGACGCGAGGTCGATCTCACCGACGACGGTGACGACCTGCCAGCCATCGATCTCTTCGACCCGCGCCTCGAAGTACACGGCCCGAGGGTACCGGGTGGGCCCGGAGCTGACAGTGGTGAGTCGTAGGCTGATCTCATCATGAGCGTCGTCTCCAGCCAGCCGCTGCCGGCCACCTCGGCGCGCCCCGAGGTCGTCGTCGATGACACATTCGGTCCGCTCCTCGCCGAGCTCGCGATCGATAGTCGGTGCGTCCATGTCGAGCACCTTCCCTCCCGTCGCGCTCGCCTGGCCTCGCTCGCGCGACCGTTGCCGCCCGGTATCGCTGGGCTGATCCCGCACACCGGACTGTGGCGCCACCAGGTCACCGCGATCGACCACATCCGCGACGGGCGTTCCGTCGTGCTCGCCACCGGTACAGCGTCGGGCAAGTCGCTCGCCTATCAGTTGCCGATCCTCGAAGCGGCTGACGAGTCGGGTGGGCGATCGACCTCGCTGCTGCTCTTCCCGACCAAGGCGCTGGCGCACGACCAACTGCGATCCATCACTGCGCTGGGCATCGACAGCGTCCGTGCCGCTGCCTACGACGGTGACTGTTCGCCCGAGGAGCGATCGTGGATCAGGGCGAACGCGAACGTGGTGCTGACGAACCCCGAGATGCTCCACTACGCGATGTTGGCCAACCACCGTCGCTGGGCCGACACGCTGCACCGCCTGCAGTACGTGGTCGTCGACGAACTGCATGTGCTGCGCGGCGTCTTCGGCTCGCATGTGGCCAACGTCCTGCGCCGACTCGTGCGGCTCTGCCATCACTATGGCAGTGATCCGACGTTCGTCTTCTGTTCCGCGACCGTCGGCGAGCCGGCACGCCTGGCCACCGAGTTGTGTGGCCGATCCGTCATCGAGATCACCGACGACGCGTCACCCCGCGGTCCTCGACACGTCGTGTTGTGGAACCCCACCGAGCTCGATCCCGATCGTTCGACCGGCGCGATGACGTCGATGACCGCCGAGGCCGTCACGCTCACCGCCCAGTTGATCGCCGCGGGCCACCGAACCCTGGTGTTCTGCCGATCGAGGCGCGGCGCCGAGCTGGTGGCGCAGCGGCTTCGCGAGCGACTCGGCGACGGCCACGCGGATCGCGTTCGTGCGTATCGCAGTGGCTACCTCGCGGACGAGCGGCGCGAGATCGAACACGCATTGTCGACGGGTGCGCTCGACGCGGTCGTCGCCACCAACGCACTCGAACTCGGCATCGACGTCGGAGGACTCGACGCGGTCGTGTTGTGCGGCTTCCCGGGCACGATCGCCTCGATGTGGCAACAGATCGGTCGCGCCGGCCGGTCGCTCGACCCTTCGCTCGCCGTCGTGATCGCGGGTGACGACCAGCTCGACCAGTGGATCATGCGCAACCCGATCGAGACGTTCACCCGGCCTCCCGAACGCGCGGTGACCAATCCGACGAACCCGATGATCCTCGACGCGCACATCGCGGCCGCGGCCTACGAACTACCACTCACCCACGACGACGAGGCGCTGTGGGGCGATCCGCTCGATGACGCGGTGCGACGCGGCGTCCTCGGCGATTGGCTCTCGCCGCGGCGACGTCGCTCTGGCGAGACGGCGATCGTTTGGTCGGGCCGCCGCTCTCCCGCGCAGGAGATCGGACTGCGCTCAGCCACCAGCGAAGAGCTGGTGATCCGCTCGACCGACGACGCGCTCATCGGAACGGTCGATGCCGAACGCGCGCCGTCGACCGTGCACGAGGGCGCGACGTACCTGCACCAGGGACGAACGTTTCGGGTCGTCGAACTCGACCTCGATCACCGCCTGGTACGCGTCGAGGCCGACAACGGCGACGTCTACACGCAGGCGCGATCCACCAACGACGTGCGGATCCTGTCGGTTGACGACCACCGCCGGGTCGGGCGGTGCCGCCTCTCGACGGGTGCCATCGAGGTGACCGAGCAGGTGACCGGCTACCAGCTCCGGTCGGTCAGCGACCATCGTGTGATCAGCCGACACGATCTCGACCTGCCGCCGTCGGTGCTGCGTACCCGAGCGTTCTGGTACGAGTTCGACGACGACACGATCCGCGACGCCGGACTCGATGACGCCGATCACGCGGGCGCCCAACTGGCCGGCACGTTGCACGCCGCCGAGCATGCGGCAATCGGCATCCTGCCGTTGTTCGCGATCTGCGACCGGTGGGACGTCGGTGGGTTGTCGACGCCGGTGCACCCTGACACCGGCTGCGCCACGATCATCATCCACGAGGCGTATCCGGGTGGCGTGGGCATCGCCGGGCTGGGGTTCGACGCCGGCCCACGCCACCTGGCCGCCACGCTCGGGGTCATCGAGCGTTGCGGATGCACGGGAGGATGTCCGTCGTGCGTCCAGTCACCGAAATGCGGGAGCTGGAACGAGCCACTCGACAAGAGTGGGGCGGCTCGCCTGCTGCGGACGGTCCTTCACCGCGATGCTGTGTAACTCCTCTCCTCCCTTCGTGGTTGACGTCGACCGAACTCACGCTCACTCGACCCGAGCGGAGAACCGGTCGGTCAGGCGGACGTCGCCGATGAGACGACCGATCAGCGGGACGTCAGTCGGATCGTCGTAGCTCACGCTCACTGTTACGATGCCGCCGCGCTCGCGATCCCCGGTCACCGTGACCGACAGCCGCGCAGCATCGAGACCCGTCGCACCGCGGGCCGCCGGCTCGCCCGAGCCGACATCGATCGCGGCGGCCCTCGCCGCAGCTCTCGCCGCGTGGGTCACCGCGATGCTGTCGCGGCCGATGAGCGCGATCTGCACGACGCCGAGCAGGACGAGTGCGAGCAGCGGAAGGACCAGCGCGAGCTCGACTGTCGCCTGACCGCGCTCGTGCTTCCGCCGGACGCTCACCCGAGCCCGATCATCGACCCGATCTTGCCGATCACGCCGTGGAACAGCCCGCTGATGAGGCCGCCCCCGTCGCCGGACATGAACGAGATGACGACGCCAACCAGCGCGGCGATCGCCACCAGCACGAGTGCGTACTCGGCCGTGCTCTGACCACGTTGGTCACGTCGGGTTCGGTTCTGCAGGGCAATCACGGCGCGTACGACCGGTTCACAGTTCATCTGAAATGCCTTCTCTCGATGTCGTTCAAGGGGAGGGGAAGGAGAGGGACGCGGTGCCGGTGACCAACATGGGCACGACCGCGACGATCACGAAAGCGGGCAGTACACAGAACACGAGCGGGACGAGCAGCAGCACGGGGAGCCGGCGGGCGCGCTCGTCGGCCGCGATCCGCTGACTGCGCCGCAGATCGTCCGCGAGGCGACCGAGGAGCGGCGACAGACGAGCGCCGGTGTGCTCGGCACCGACGAGCACCGTCGTCAGTTCTTCGATGGAGCCACCCAGGTGTTCGCCGAGCCGCTCGAGCGCCGACACCAGTGACTCGCCACGCTCGAGCTCGACGACGAGCCGACTGGTTGCCGACCCGATCTCACCGTCGAGATGAGGGGCAAGCGCGACCAGGGCCATCCTCGTGGTGAGGCCCGCGTCGATCGAGAGTCGGACGAGCTCGACGAGCATCGGCAGCTCGCGTTCGAGCCGGCGACGACGACGCTGCTCGACAGCTCGTCGATGCCACCACGCGGACACCGCGACCGCGACGGCCACCGTTGCGCCCCACACCGGTGAGACCGGGGCGATCGCCACACCGATGACGACGGCCGCTCCGAGTGACACCGCGGGCACGACGAGCAGCGCAGGGAGACGCCGCTGGACCGCGCCCCCCACCCGGGCAGCGGCGTGCGGCAGCGGGCGATCGTCGACGGCTCGTCGTGAGCGTCGTCGACCACTCGCCACACCGATGGGCCCGCCGCCGGTCGCGCGGCCAACCGGGCGGCTGATCGGGCGTCCGCGCCACGCCAGCAACGCCATCGTCGAGAGCCACGCGGCGAGCACCAGCGCGCTCACCACACACCCGCCGCGATCGTGCGCATCCAGAGCACCGCCACGCCGTCGAGCACGACGGCCGCGACGAGGCAGGCGATGCCACCGGTTGAGCGCAGGAGGAACCGTTCGACACCCGGGTCGAGCATGGACATGAAGGCGGCGACCCCGAAGGGCAGGACGGCGAGCATGATCGCCGACGCCCGTGCCTGCGATGACATGGCCCGCAGCTCTGCTTCGACCTCGCGTCGGCTGCGCATCGATGCGGCGCACGCTTCGAACGTCTGGGCCATGCGCCCGCCCGCCTCGGCACCGATCGCGCAGACCGTGACCAACGTGGAGAGATCGCGCGAGCTGTGGCGCGACGCCCAGGCGTCGAGCGACCTGGCGAGAGTGTCGCCCGCGGTCACACGTCGTCGCACCGCCGCGACGCCGATCGCGATCGGAGCACCCACCGAGTCGGCACCGTCCCACACCGCCGTCGTCAATGACGTTCCCGAGCGCAGTGATCGCGCGATCCCATCGGCGAATCGCGGCACCGCGAGGTCGAACGCACGACTGGATCGGACGCGATGTCGCCACGCAGCGACCTCGCACGCGCCGACGCCCAACCCGACGACGCCCACGGCAGCGAGGCTGCGCGTGACCACCGACACGAGGGCCGAACCCGCGGCCACGGGCGCGACGCGACGCGCGAGTGCACCGGGTCGATTCGCGAGTTCGCGGGCCTGAGCCACGAACCCTGCCAGCAGGCGTTCTGGGGCAGACCCGTCGGCCTCGAGCGCCGCGAGCTGCGCGGCGCGTTGCTGCACCCGCCGCGCGTGGTGCGCCGCCAATCGCGTCGCGACGATGCCGAGCACCACGACCAGACCGGCTGACAGCGCCGATGTCACGACGCACCCGACCCATCGGAGAGAACGTTCGAGACGGCGAGCGGATCGGCCGCCTTGTCGATCTCGAAGACACCGTCGATGCCACGAGTGCCGTCGGCCGAGCGCCGCACGCCCACGAGCACGTCGACCGCCGAACGCACCTGCGCGCGGACCGCGGCAAGTGGCAACGCCGCGTCGGCCAGCATCGCGAACGTCTCGATCCGGGCGAG
>JAYTFP010000206.1:0-4261 GCA_043734285.1 Acidimicrobiaceae bacterium | reverse complement strand
GGTCGGTGCCCGCCGACGTCTTCGTACCGCGTCCGAAAGTGGTCTCATCGCTGGTCGAGATCGTGCGGCGCGCCGAGCCGGTTGCCGCGGTCGATCCCGACGCGCTGTTCACTCTGGTTCGCACAGCGTTCGGTCAGCGACGCAAGACCCTGCGCAACTCGCTCGCCGGTCTGGTGGATGCGGAACAGTTCGCTGCTGCCGGCGTCGACCCGTCGACCCGCCCCGAGCAGCTCGGCGTCGCGGCGTGGTGCCGACTCGCTGCGGCGACTTAGTTTGTCCCCAATGGTGGTGATGACCGCGCCGGCGAAGTTGACCGTCTCGTTGCGCGTCGTGGGCGTGCGCGACGACGGAATGCACCTCATCGACGCGGAGATGTTCAGCGTCTCGTTGTGCGACACCATCCGGATCGACGAGCAGGCCACGCCGGGCGTGACGATGAGCGGGGTCGGTGCGGCGGAACTCGACACGCTCGGCCCGGACAATCTCGTGGCGCGTGCACTGCGTCTCGCGGGGCGCACCGCCCACGTTTCGGTCGACAAGCAGATTCCGCCAGGTGCCGGCCTCGGCGGTGGCAGCTCCGACGCCGCCGCCATCCTGCGCTGGGCCGGCTTCGACGACGTGACCCGCGCGGGCGAGCTCGGCGCCGACGTGGTCTTCTGCCTGCTCGGCGGCCGGGCCCGCGTCTCGGGCATCGGCGAGATCGTCGAGCCCCGACGTTTCGAGAACCGCGTCTTCACGCTGCTGACCCCGCCGGTGCATTGTTCGACCCCCGACGTCTACCGCCGGTGGGACGAGATGGGCGGCCCGGTCGACCGCACGACCGCCAACGACCTGATGCCTGCGGCGCTCGACCTCTATCCCGAACTCGAACAGTCGCGTCGCCTGCTCGCGGACGCGAGCAGCCAGACGCCACGGCTCGCGGGGAGTGGTGGGACCTGGTTCGTCGAGGGGGCGTTCCCCGGTGAGGGGCGCCGCGTCGTCGAGACATTTCCTTCGGTGTGATACAGCCGGCGGCCTAGCCACCGAGAGCGAGTGCCGTAGGCGGCTCGCTCCATCAGGACGGAACCGACCGCTACTTGCCGCGAGCTCTGCGTTGGTGACGTGTACGGCGGAGGAGCTTGCGGTGCTTCTTCTTGCGCATCCGCTTGCGGCGTTTCTTGATCAGTGAACCCATGGCGGCGCCGACATTAGGTCAGGCCGTCCGGCCCATGCGAACCCGGCCGCTTTCACTTTCGCGATCGCGTCGGTAGTCTGATGGGGTCGGGTTATGTGACGTCCCCAGAAAGGGGACGACACGGCATGTTCCAGTTCGGGCCTGCCGGGGTAACTCTGACATGCACGCCGGAACCGGGATGGACGTACTGCGATGAGTGAAGTGGGGACTCTGGCGACGCTGCCCGACCCGACCTTGATCGAGGAGAAGAACTCGATCAGTTTCAGGTTCAGCAAGCGGACATGGATGATCATCGGCGCGATCACCCTCATGACCAGCATGCTCGGCGTCGGCTTCACCTTCATCCTCCAGAAGCAGTACCTCGTCACGCGCACGGTGTTCATCTCGTCGGGCAGCAACCCCAACGACAACGACACCCTGATCCGCAGCTTCGAAGAGATCATGAGTTCGAAGAGCTTCGCCGCCGAGCTCAAGTCGCGGCTCCCCAGCGACTTCGGCTCGAAGTACTCGACCGACGAGATCAAGGGGATGATCGAGCCCGACCGCCCGCCGCAGTCGGCACTGATCTCGGTCGGCGTCCGCTCGCCCGACATCAAGGCTGCCGACACGATCTCGGCCGAGATCATCCCCACCCTCCAGGCGATCATCGAAGAGGGCCAGCGCAACCTGCCGGTCGAAGACCGCATCCCCGGGCCGATCGTCCAGCAGGTCACGAGCGTCCCGGTCCGCGAGCAGGTGTACGTGCCGTGGTGGGGCGGGTTCCTGTCCGGGGCGGGTATCGCCTTCCTCCTCGCCTTCATCGTCGCTGCGTTCCGTCAGTACCGTCAGCCGGTCATCAGCTCGGCTCGTGACGTGGGCGACTCGCTCGACCTGCCCGTCCTGGCGCGCATCATGGCCGTCGGCGACGGCCGCGGCACGAACCCGCAGGATGCGGTGCTGGGCATGCTCGCCGCCATCGAACGGCTCGGTGCCCGCGGGCCCATCCACCGTCTCGTGGTCGTGGGTCCCGAGTCCGATCTCGAGCGCTCGAAGCTCATCCTCGCCCTCGGTTGCGCGATCGCCCGCAACTTCGACCAGCCGGTCGCTCTGATCGACGCCGACCTCGAGAACGCGTCGCTGACCAAGCTGATCGGCGCAACAGACGAGCCGGGCCTCGCCGAGTGCCTGACCGGCGAACTGCGCGTCGACCAGACGCTGCTGCGCCTCGAGAACGGCCACACGCCCGCCATGTTGAACGGCATGGTCCCGCCGTCCGGCATGATCCGGGTGATGCCGGCCGGCATCAACCGCGGCGGCAGTCTGCTGCGCATGCGGTCGAACCTCCACCAGGTGCTCGGGGCGATGTCCGGACGGTATGTCGTGATCATCGACGGACCTCAGATCCCTGGTCCGGTGCCCAGCACACAGCTCCTGTCGATGGCCGACGCCACGCTCGTCGTGGTCACCGAAGGGTCCACGTCACTCCGCGATGCCCGCTTCACCGGCGACGCATTGCGGTCGTACACCACCAATCCGGTCGGCGCGATCGTGATCAAGCGATGAGCCGAGCGGCGTACTGAACAGTGTTCACGGCGACTCGCGGGGTATTGCCCAAGAAGCCGCCAACAGCTACGTTGGAGGCGCTGGGTCGCGCCACTTCTGACAGATTCCGTTTCGTGGGGGAACGGGTCGGAAGGCTGGCCGAACGAGGGGCTTCGTAGGGGAATGGGTATGTTGCGAATCACGGCGGCAAGCGATCTCGCAGCCGACGACGCGCCGTCGGACGGCTCGGTGCGGCCCGAGCGGCCACTCACCCTGGTCGGCCCCGACGTGCACGCTCCGGTCGCGTCGCAGGACGCTCGCCGCGGCATCGGCTCCTGGCTGATCCTGCTCGGGATCTTCGTCGACGCAGCCGTCCTCGCCTTCGTCCCGCTGGTCGTCGTGACCGGCATGCAGAACATCAAGGGCTGGGCCAACGCACTCACGCTCTACACCGTCGTCGGGGTCGTGTTGCTGCTGTCGACCACCCGTCGCGGTCGCCTCGTCCCGCGGCCGAGCGAGCAGGTCGTCACGATCACCACCCGAGTCGCGCTCGTGCCGTTGATCACCGCGGCCGGCACCTGGTGGATCGCCGCGGTGCCCACGTACATCTGGGTGCAACTGGTCGCCCTCACGGTGCCGCTGCTCCTGCTCGCACGCCTCGTGATGTTCAAGATCGTGCACGTCGTGCGCTCCCGCGGTTACGACCTCGAGGACACGCTCATCGTCGGCGCCGGACCGGTCGGCTGCGACGTCGCCAGTGCGCTCGCGAACAACCCCGAGTTCGGGCTCCTGCCGGTCGGGTTCGTCGACCGCTTCGACGAGCGACTCGAGCTGCCCCTCGTCGGCCGCCCCGAAGACCTCGAGGAGATCCTCATCGAGACGGGCGCCCGTCACGTGGTACTGGCGTTCGGCTCGGCCCCCGAAGCTGAGCTCGTCGAGTACGTGCGCCGCTGCTCGTACATGCCGGTGCAGTTCTACACAGTGCCCCGATTCTTCGAACTCGGCGTCCTCACCGATCACTCCGGCTATGAGGTCGACGGCTTCGCGCTGCAGCCGCTGGGCCGCCCCGGTCACCACCACATGATGTGGCCGCTCAAGCGTGCGTTCGACATCCTGGTCAGCGGCACGCTGCTCGTGCTCGCCAGCCCGTTGCTTGGCATGTGCGCACTGGCCGTGCGCCTCTCGAGCCCGGGGCCGGTGTTCTTCCGCCAGCAACGCGTCAGCGTCGACAACATCCCGTTCGACATCTTGAAGTTCCGCACGATGAAGTACGTGCCCGACGCCGAGAAGCAGGCCGAGCTCGAATTGAGCTGGTCGGTGAACCTCGACGACGACCGCATCACCAAGGTCGGCGCGTTCCTTCGCAAGAGCCACCTCGACGAGCTTCCCCAGCTGTTCAACGTGCTCCAGGGCGAGATGTCGATCATCGGCCCCCGCCCCGAGATGCCGTACTTCGTCGATCAGCTGTCCGACGAGATCGACGGCTACGCGTATCGCCACCGGGTGCGCTCGGGCATCACCGGCCTCGCGCAGGTGAACGGGTTCTGGGGCGACTCGTCGATCGAG
>JAYTFP010000205.1:0-8933 GCA_043734285.1 Acidimicrobiaceae bacterium | reverse complement strand
GGTGAGGATCGGCTGACGCTCGGCGGGTGCCGTCTGCAACAACGACAGATCGCGGATGCCGGTCAGGCTCATCTCCATCGTGCGCGGGATCGGCGTCGCGGTCAGCGTCAGCACGTCGACATCGGCGCGGATGTGCTTGATCGCCTCCTTGTGCGACACGCCGAAGCGCTGCTCCTCGTCGATGACGAGCAACCCGAGATCCTTGAAGACGATGTCGTCGCTGAGTAGTCGGTGCGTGCCGATGACGACGTCGACCTCGCCGTCGGTCAGCCCCTTCGCCACCTTCTTCGCCTGCGCGTTGGTGAGGAACCGCGACAACACCTCCACGCGGATCGGATACGGCGCGTAGCGGTCGGCGAACGTCGCGTAGTGCTGCTGCGCGAGCAGCGTGGTCGGCACGAGGATGGCGACCTGCTTGCCATCCTGAACCGCCTTGAACGCGGCGCGGATCGCGACCTCGGTCTTACCGAAGCCGACATCGCCGATGATGAGCCGGTCCATCGGGCGCTGGGCCTCCATGTCGGTCTTCGCATCGATGATCGCCTGGAGCTGGTCAGGCGTCTCCTCGAACGGGAACGAATCCTCGAGCTCCTTCTGCCACGGAGTGTCGGGCGCGAACGCGTGCCCGGGTGCGTGGAGGCGCCGCTGGTAGAGCACGACGAGCTCCTGGGCGATCTCCTCGACCTCGGCGCGGACCTTGGCCTTCGATCGGGCGAAGTCAGCCCCGCCCATCCGCGACAGGCTCGGCGAGTCGCCGCCGCTGTAGGGCCGGATGGTGTCGATCTGATCGGACGGCACGTACAGGCGGTCATCGCCGCGGTACTCGAGCAGCAGATAGTCGCGTTCGGAACCACCGATGGTTCGCTTAACCATGCCGCCGAAGCGCGCAACGCCGTGGTGGTGGTGCACGACGTAGCTGCCGACGGTGAGGTCGTCGAAGAACGCCTGGGCCTGGCGCTTGCGGGCACGCGGCGCGCGATGCGTGCGGCGGCGGCCGGTCACGTCGCTCTCCGCGAGTACCGCGAGCTTGATCGACGACAGGATGAACCCGCGATGGATCGGCGCCACCGTGATCGAGCCCCCGGGCTCGGTGAGGTCGGCGCCCCCATCGAAGCGCAGGCGATACGAGACGCCGTGCTCACCGAGGAGCCGGTCGAGGCGCTCGGCCGAGGCCTGCGTCTCGCCGCACACCACGACGCGGTAGTCCTGCGCACCGAGCTCGCGGAGCTGACCGATGAGGCGATCGCCGTCGCCCGTGGCCTGATACCAGGCCGATGCCGCGACCGTGTCGACGCCCGGGCCGTCGGGCACCGTGTTCATCGTCCAGATCGGCGTCGAGCTGTGACTGAGCAGGCGGTCGAAGTCGAGGTGCAGCCGCGGCAGCACGCCGTCGTCCGCCGCGCCCCACGTGCTCGACAGGGTTCTCGCGAGGTCGACCTCCTCGGCGATGATGTCGGCCGCCCGGTCACGCATCCGGCGCGGTTCGATGAGCACCACGAGCCCGTCGGGACCGACGACGTCGAACAGCACGTGCTCGTGCTCGCACAACCAGGGCAGCCACGACTCCATGCCGTCGAACGTCTCGCCATCGGCCAGCCGGTCCCACTGCGCCGCCCCCCACGGTTCGGTCGCGACCAACGCCTTGGCGCGGGCGCGGACCTCGTCGGTGCAGAGCAGCTCACGGCACGGGAAGATCTCGACGCGCTCGACGTCGAGGTCGGAGCGCTGGTCGTTCACCGAGAACGTGGTCAGGCGTTCGACCTCGTCGCCCCACAGGTCGATGCGCACGGGGCCGTCGGCGGTCGACGGGAACACGTCGACGATCGATCCGCGCACGGCGACCTCACCGCGGTGCTCGACCTGGTACTCGCGGCGATACCCGGCGACCACCAGGGCTTCGACGAGCTCGATCGGATCGATCGTCGCGCCGGGCGTCACGACGATGGGTTCGACGTTCTCGGCGTGCGGGCCGAGGCGCTGCACGAGGGCCCGCGCCGGCGCGACCACCACGGCGGGGCAACGCGCGGGATCGCGCAACCGCCACATCGTTCGCAGTCGCAGGCCCATCGTCTCGACCGAGGGACTGACCCTCTCGAACGGCAGCGTCTCCCAGGCCGGGAACAGGTCGACCTGATCCGCTCCGAGGAAGCACGCGAGGTCGGTGACCAATCGCTCCGCCTCGGCCGTGGTCGGCACCGCGACGATGAGCGGATGGCGCTTCGAGAGGGTCGCGACCGCGGCGATCGTCACGGCGCGGGCGGGCTCGGGAACAGCCAACGATGCAGCCGACTTGCCCATCGTGCCCAGCAGCGCCGGCTCATCGCGCAGCAGCGGTGCGATCGCGGCGAGGCTGGGCGCGCTCATCGCTGGTTGTCTCACCCGCCGGCGATGAGGGTGGCGACCTCGGGCGACGGTTGCCCGGTCGCGACAGCCTGCAGCTCCTCACCGACTCGGCGGTAGAGGCCGGTCCGTGCGGTGGTGTCGGTCGGGTCGACCGGGTTGTCGATGATCAACAGATGACCGCCGTCACGAACGGTCGACCGCAACACGTCGATGGCCCGAACGAGATCGCTCTCTGAGAAGTAGGCGCGATTCAACAGGTTCGCGACCTTGACGACGTCGGGCTCGGGACCGTCCCACGGCGCGAACAGGTCGTGCTCGCGGATCGAGACGCGCGGATCGTTCTCGATCAGTCGCCGCGCATCGGGATTGATGAGTTGGATGCTGCGCGGGACCGACGCCCGGGCCTTGCGGATCAAGCGCGACCACGTGCGGGCAACTCTCCGGCTGTCGGCGGGGTAGGCGACGTAGCCCGGACCCCCGATGAGGATGCACCGCCCGGAGCCATCGAAGAACACCACGTGGCGGCCGACGTTGGCGGCCTCCACGGTCAGGTGACGGTCGGTGATGAAGTACTCGGCGAAATCGGCATTCGCCTGTTCGATGAGATCGACCGACGTGCCGCCGTCGGATGCCCCGATGTCGAGGATCGTCGCGCCCCGTAGATCGACGTGGTCGATGAGCACCTGGTTCGAGATCCGGTGCCGTCCACGCGCGGTGATCTTGAACGTGTCGCCGACGTGGAACGCCGACATCGCAGCGGAGAACGCCGCCGGGTCGGGATCTGGGGAGGCGGCGACGCGCGGATCATTGATCCACGGCACCCAGCGGAGTTCGCGGATCCGCTCCGGCCAGTGGCCGCCGCTCAGCTTCACCGGCGCGCGCATCGTGTGAAGGTACCACCGCGGTCGCCACCTGAACGGCGGCAGACGATCAGCGCTGGTTGTACCGACCCATGGCGGCCTCGAACCCCTCGGCGACGATCAGCTCGACCGCGTCGGCCGCTTCGACGACGCACACGGCGATCAGGTCGCGATCGCGTTTCGATGGCGCCGACAGGACGTGGTCGATCCCGCGCTCGGCGCCGCCGGGTGGCTTGCCCACACCGATGCGAATCCGCGCGAACTCGGCGGTGCTCAGGTGGTCGCGCACCGACTTGAGGCCGTTGTGGCCGGCCAGTCCACCGCCCACCTTGAGCTTGAGCCGTCCGGGCTCGAGGTCGAGCTCGTCGTGTACGACGACGATGCGCGCGGGATCGTCGATGCCGTAGCGGCGCGCGAGCGGCGCGACGGCCCGACCCGAGTCGTTCATGAAGGTCTGCGGGATCGCCAGGGCCACGCGTCGCGGCTCGAGCGCCGACGGGCCGTCGAAGCGGGTCTCGGCGACGAGGGCCGACTCCTTCGCGGTCTTCAGCCGTTCACCGCGCCGTTGCGCGAGCAACTCGACGACGTCGGCGCCGGCGTTGTGCAGCGTGCCCTTGTACTTCGCGCCGGGATTGCCGAGACCGACGACGAGCAGATCCCACGGCGTGCCGTGGCGCTCGGCCCGCGCAGGACGTCGGCCGAGGACCACGCCGGGCTAGATCGCCTCTTCGACGGCCTCTTCGCCACCCTCGACCGCCCGGGCCTGACGGAGGGCGACGAGCGCGGCGCGGGTCAGCGAGGCGGTGATGACCGGCGTGGCCGGGTCGAGATCGGTGGTGACGCCGGCAGGGAGGGCCAGATCGCTCACCGAGAGGTGCGAGTCGATCACGAGGTTCGAGATGTCGGCCTTGAACTCGGTCGGGATCGCGTCGGGACGCACCGTCACACGCAGGGTCTGCATGATCTGCTCGGTGATGCCGCCGTTGCTGGTGACCTTCTTGGCCTCACCGATCTGCACGATCGGCACGTCGAGGGTCATCGGCAGGTGGGGGTCGATGCGCAGGAAATCGACGTGGATGGGATCGCGGCGCACGGGATGGCGCTGGATCTCCTTCACGAGGGTGTGCTCGAACTTGGCGCCATCGACCTCGAGGCGGATCAGCGCGTTCACGCCGGCATCGGTGGTGAGCGCACGACGCAGGTCGCTCCGCTCGATGGTGATCGCGACGGGTTCGCCGCCCATGCCGTAGACGACGGCTGGGATCTTGCCCTCGCCGCGCAGGCGGCGGGAGGGCCCGTCGCCGAACTCGCGGCCGGTCTGGGCGGTGAGGGTGACCTCGCTCATGTGAACTGCTCCTACGACGATCAAGAAGGGCGCGCCGAGCCGGGCGCAAGCCGAGTGGCAACTCTACCGGCTCGGTCCGAACCGGTGCCAACGAGGGTCCGTGGGCCGGATCATGCCGCCTTGAGCGAGAGCACGATTCGGAAGATCGTCGTGTCCGCGACCGCGCTGTCCTTGGTGGGCACGATCACGTAGGCGATGAGCATCCGCAGGCCCTTCGTCACGGCATAGCCGCGCACCCTGCCGCCCACCCCGTCGATGCGACCCGCGAACGAGGCGGCATCACCGAGCGCGCTCGGCGTCGGTGTGAACTCGTCCATCACGCCCTTCGTTCCGGTGAAGAACCCCTCGGCCCCTCCCCGCAGGCTCAACGCGTCGACGCCCTTGCCCGCGTAGTCGAGCTCGAGCACGATGACGCCGAAATTGTTCGCCTCGTCGGTCAACACCTCGAGGGCGGGCGCCGACATCGACTGGCCATTGGGCAGGTCCATCGAGATCGAATCGGTCTTCGCGCCGTCGGGCATCTCGAGCGAGTAGAGGCCACTGGGCGAGGCGATCCGGGTCCAGTGGCCGGTGAGGGCATCGGTACGGTTGCCCTTCGCGTCGCTCGCCTTGCTGTCGCCGAGAGCGAACCCGAGCACGGCGAGGGCGACGATCGTGCCCATGACGGCGGCGACGACGATGCCGAAGATCTTGAGACCCCTGTGCCTTTTCGGGGCGTAGACGACGACCGGGGGACGGCCGTACCTGGGCTGACCGCCGGGCCAACCCGATGGAGGCGGGGCTCCCCAGGCCGACGGCGGAGGTGCGGTCGGCGGAGGCGGCAGCGGTTGGGCGTACTGGCCCGGCGGCGGGAACGCCCCGGACGACGCGGGCGACGCACCCGGCGCTGTGACCATGAACTGGGGTGCGCCACAGGCGGGGCACATGGCCGCGCCGTCGGGCACGACGGCCGAACATCTCGTACAGGCGTGCACTGGTACCAACGGCTCCGTTCCGAACGATGTCGCTCTAGTGCTGGTTCTGGCCGCCGAAGATCTCGGACACGGAGGTGTCTTCGAAGACCGCGTCGATCGCATCGGCGATGATGCCGGCCGCGCTGAGCACCTCGATCTTGTCGATCTGCTTCTCGGGCGGGAGCGGCAACGTGTTCGTGATCACGACCTTCTCGAGCACCGAATTCTTGATCCGGTCGATCGCCGGGCCGCTGAACACGCCGTGCGTGGCCGCGGCGTAGACCGACGAGGCCCCCTTCTCGACGAGCTGCTCGGCGGCAGCGACGAGCGTGCCGCCGGTGTCGATCATGTCGTCGATGAGCACGCAGACACGACCCTCGACGTCGCCGACGACGTCTTTCGCCTCGACGGCGTTCTTGGCACCGCGGACCCGGCGCTTGTGCACGATCGCGATGTCGGCGTGCAGCTGGTTCGCGTACCGCTCGGCGACTTTCACGCGACCGGCGTCGGGCGAGACGACCACGAGGTCTTGCGGCAGGTTGGCCGCCATCCAGTCGACGAGCACCGGCATCGCCGTGAGGTGATCGACCGGTCCGTCGAAGAAGCCCTGGATCTGACCGGAGTGGAGGTCGACCGAGATCAATCGCTTCGCCCCGGCGGCGGCGAACATGTTGGCGATCAGCTTCGCGGTGATCGGCTCGCGGCCCTCGGCCTTGCGATCCTGCCGTCCGTATCCGTAGAACGGCGCGACCACGGTGATGCGCTTGGCCGACGCGCGGTGGGCGGCGTCGACCATGATCAGCTGCTCCATGATCGCGTCGTTGATCGACGCCTCAGGTGTCGAGCAGTGGCCCTGGAAGATGAACACGTCGGCGCCGCGGATCGAGTCGGCGAACCGGCAGTGGATCTCGCCGTTCGAGAACTCGGCGACATTCACCGAGCCGAGCTCTTCGCCGAGACGTTCGGCCACCTCGACCGCGAGCGGCCGATTGTTGCGCCCGGCCACGAGGAGCAGGCGCTTCTTGGTGATCACTTCTTCCATGGCGGCCCCCTCAGGCCTCGGCGGCCGACGAATTGTAGAACGGTCCCGTGCGGTGAAATGCAGGGATCTCGGCGCCGGGATGCAGCACCGCGTACGGACCGACCGTCGCGCCGTCGCCGATGACGGCCGTGCGCGCCGTGGTCTCCTCGATCATGCAGCCCTCGCCGACGATGCAGTCGACGAGTCGGGTGTTGGGTCCGATCTCGGTGCCGTTGCCGATCTTCGTGGCGCCCTGCAGGATGACGCCTGGGAACAAAGTGACGTCGCGACCCACCTCGACGGTGGTGTCGAGGTAGGTGTTCGTCGGGTCGAGCATCGTCACGCCCGACCGCAACAGCGCTTCGGTGGTGCGTCGCCGCAGCTCCGACTCGGCCGCCGCCAACTGCACCCGGTCGTTGACCCCGCCGACCTCGACTGACGACGGCGCGACCACCGATTCGACGGTGTGGCCCGCCGAGGCCAGCACGGCCACGACGTCGGTCAGGTAGTACTCACCCTGCGCGTTGTCGGGATCGAGGCGACGCAACGCGGGCGAGAGCAGCGACCGCTTGAAGCAGTAGATGGACGTGTTGATCTCGGTGATCGCACGCTCCTCGGGTGTCGCGTCGCCCTCCTCGACAACGCGGGCGACGTGGCCGTCCTTGCCGCGCACGACGCGGCCGTAGCCGGTCGGATCGTCCATCACCGCCGTCAGCAGGGTCGCAGCGACGTCAGACGCGCAGTGAGCTCGGACCAATTCGGCGATCGTCTCGGCGCGCAGCAGCGGCGCGTCGCCGGGCAGCACGAGCACATCACCATCGTCGGGATCGTCGGGCAGTCCCGTGAGCCCGATGATCGCCGCGTCGCCGGTGCCGCGCTGCTCCGACTGCTCGACGAACTCGAGGCGCATGTCGATCGACGCCTCACCGATCTTCTTGGTCACCCAGTCGGCTTTGTGGCCCACGACGACCGCGGTGCGCTCGGCCCCGCACGTGCCGAGTGCGTCGAGGACGTACATGATCATCGGCTTGCCGCACAGGCGATGGAGCGGCTTCGGTCGCTCGGACTTCATCCGCGACCCTTCACCCGCGGCCAACACGATGGCGGACAAGGAACGGGCCGGCTCGTTCGAAATCACTGCACCCCCAGGATCGGTGTCGACGGGTTCGCGGGGCAGGGTTCGAACCTGCAACCGCCGGATTCAAAGTCCGGAGTTCTACCAATTGAACTACCCGCGAAGGGATCTCCCCACCGTAGCGAGTTCACGCAGTGCGCCACAGCTGTCAACGGCTCAGTCAACGAGACGGTCGACCTCCGCCGATGACCTTGCGCAGCGCCGTTTCCCAGAAGCCGATGCCGTGGCCGAGATGCATCGACGAGAACACGGCGGGCAGCGCTCGGCGCGATTCCGGCGAATCGAGTCGCGCCGCGGTCGTCAGCGTCGCGGCGCCGATCACGCCGAGGTACGGGGCGATCATGACGAGCGCCCATCGGGGACGCCACGGCAGGATCGTCACGGCCAGCGCGAGCCAGGCGACCAGCGCCGCGGGAAGGACGTGGCGCACGGCAGCCGATTCGGGGTGCTGGAACACGACCAACGCCTTCGCCTTGCCGTAACGGCGGTACTGCTGGAAGAAGGATGCGACGTCTTGCCGCGTCTCCCACATGATCACCAGCGACGGGTCGAACAGCAGCTCGCGGCCCGAACGGCGAACCCGGTAGTCGAACTCGTAGTCCTCGTTGGTCGCGACCGACTCGTCCCACCCACCGAGCTCGCGCACCATGTCGACCGGATACGCGCCGAACGGGATGTGGTCGACGACCTGCGTCTCGGTGCCGTGGTGGTAGGTCGAGTTGCCGACCCCGAACCGCGAGCCGAGCGCCGCGGCGATCGCCCTCCCCTGGTCGGTGTAGGCCACGCCGTCCTTGCGTCCGCCGACGCCGCCCCAGCGGCCGGTGAGGAGGTGAGCCATCACGCCTTCGACGTAGGTCGGTGGCACCGTGCTGTGGGCGTCCATCCGCACCATCCAGTCGGATGTCATCGCCGCGAGCGCCGAGTTGAGCGCCGCCGGCTGCGTGCGACCCGGATTGTCGATCAGGCGGACCCGCGGATCGCGCGACGAGTACTCCGCCACGATCTCGCGGGTCGCGTCGCTCGATCCCCCGTCGGCGACGATGATCTCGAGTTCGCGCCAGGTCTGCATGCAGATCGCGTCGAGGCACGCGCTGATCGCCAGTTCCTCGTTGTACGCGGGGATCACGACCGCGACGACAGGGCGTGGCGATGGCATCGTGGGGGACTCCAGTGGGGGTTGGGGTCGGGACCGGAGGTGGGTCAGCGCTTCTTGCCGAGCAGCGTCGGAATGGTCCGCAGCCCGATCACGAGATCTCGAACCGGCGTCCAGCTCTCG
>JAYTFP010000204.1:0-3861 GCA_043734285.1 Acidimicrobiaceae bacterium | reverse complement strand
CAGCCTGACCGTGCCGGCCGGCACGCCCGCAGGGGCCTACCAGGTGGTCGCGACGTGCAACCGGTACATGACGTCGACGACCTATCCCGCGGTCAGCTTCACGGTGACCTGATCGCACGCGTCAACACGTGACAGGGTCGGATCCGACTGAGTCCGACCATCGCGTTCGTCTGATCGAGCGACTCCGCGGGCGTCATCCGCGGCGTCGAGCGCTGTGCGTCGTCGCGGTCGTCGTGCTCGTGCCGCTCGTCTACAGCACGTTTTTGTACGAACGGATCGGTCGCGTGTCGTACGTCGCCTCCGGTTCGCCCCCCGGAGGTACGACGTACCTGCTCCTCGGATCCGACTCGCGGGCCTTCGTCAAGACGGCCGACGATCGCCGGCGCTACGGCGCGGCCGACGGACCGACGGGCACCCCGGGCCAACGCGCCGATGTCGTCATCGCACTCCGGATCCCGGATCACGGCCCCGCGCGGCTGCTGAAGATCCCGCGCGACCTGCTCGTCGTGGGATCGCAGGGTGGGCTGGTCCGCCTGACGTTCGGACTGATGGAGAGTCCACAGGCCGTCGCGGACAGTCTGTGCCGCACCCTCGGCCTCGGGGCCGATCATCTGATGGTTCTGCGACTCGAGGGCCTGCGTGCGATCGTGAACGCGGTCGGCGGCATCGAGGTGACGTCGGACGAACCGGCGCGGGATCACGAGAGCGGCCTCCTGCTGCACGCCGGGGTGAATCTGCTCGACGGCGACGGCGCACTTGCCTACGTGGGGTCACGCCGAATGGAGGTGCAGCGCAACGGCCAGTGGGCGGTCGATCCCGCCCGTGGTGCCGACCGCGCTGGGCGGGCGGCCGATGTGCTCACACAGATCGGCCGGCACGCGCGACCCAGCCCGTGGCATCCCCTCCGGAGCAACGACGTGCTCTGGGCGATCTCGGGATCGGTGACCGCAGACGACTCACTGGGCATCGGCGACCTGCTCGATCTCGCTGGAGCGAGCGGCGCATTGTCCGGCGGGCAGACCACGGCGCTGCCCGTCGACGTCACGCCCCAGCAGGAATTCGACATCGACAACCTCGCCGCCGGAGCCGGGCGGGTGCTGCGTGACTTCGAGGGCTCGAGCCACCCGGCGAAGCAGTGCGCGGAGCCGGCCCTCGCGGCGGCGCGACGGCCGAGCTGACCCCGATGGTGCCGACTGGCGACCGTCAGCGGGCGACCGTCAGAAGGAGACCTGCGGGGGAGCGGTCGTACCTGCGGGAGCCTGGTAGAACTCGCCCTTGCTGACGCCCGACATGCCTGCGAACAGCGACCACGGGATCGTGACCATGGTGCGGTTGAGCGTGGCGCACGCATCGTTGTAGTACTGGCGTGCGAACGACAGCTGGTCCTCGGTGTGGGTGAGCTCGGACTGCAACTGGGCGAAGTTCGTTGACGCCTTGAGGTCGGGGTAGGCCTCGGCGACGGCGAACAGATTGGCCAGCGCCTGCTGCATCTGGCCGTCGGCGGCGGCCTTCTGGCCGACGGTCGCGGCCGTCTGTGCCGCGCCGCGCGCCGCAGTCACCGCTTCGAGCGTGCCGCGCTCGTGACCCATGTAGCCCTTGACGGTCTCGACGAGATTGGGGATCAGGTCGCTGCGTCGGGTGAGCTGCACGTCGATGCCGGCGAGCGCCTCGTCGACCGAGACCCGTTGACCGCGCAGCTTGTTGAGCCCGACGGCGACGAAGATGCCCACGATCACGACGAGCACGATCACGATGATCACGACGATCACGATTCCCATGAATGATTCCTTCCGAGACGAACCGCTACAGCATGGCTCACCACGACCCGCCGCCACCGCCGCCACTGCTCGACTGCGTCGCGGCGTAGGCGGCGGACGCGCTGGCGATGGTCGAGTCGAACGACCGGCTCATGTCGGACACCGAGAAACCCCCGCCATAAGGGCCGGTCCACAGCAGCCACGGCACCTGTGGCACGGTGACGCCCTGGGCCTGGAACCGCCGCTCCCACTCGTCCGCGACCCCGAACGCGACCGCCCAGGCGAGATAGCGCGGGTACCAGTCGAGATGCGCGGCGGCGTCGAACCGCGACTCGGACGAGTCGGTGGTGAGGAACCGCGCGAACCCGCCGACCCGCGACCAGAGGTCGCGCCCCTCGGTGGTGCGTTTCGTCATGACACCGGTCTCGAACATCAGGTGCATCACGCCGAACGAGAACGCGGCGAGACCGATCAGCAGGGGCCACCACGCGATACGGGTGTCGACGAAGTGCTTGACCAGGAATCCGATGGCGATCGCCGACAGCCACCCCGAGAGCGCCGCTGCGCAGCCGATGCTCGATGGTTGGAGGTACGGGTCGGCCTGCCCCTTGACCTGGAGTGCCAGCGTCTTGCGGACGACGCTGATCACCTGGCCGGAGGCGACACTCTTCGAGACGACGAACTGGTCACCGATCGCGTGCAGGCCGAACGAGCTCAGGAGCAGCGCCTCGGCCGGATCGAGGTGACCCGACGCCGGATCGCCGACGAGATGGATGACCCATGAGTCGTTGTCGCCCTCGAGGCGGAGCGCGCCGCGCGCGGCGAGGTCGAACAGCGTCGCCTGCAGCTCGGCACTCGACTGCGCCTCGTCGAGGATCAGTACGCCGAGTGCGGGGGAGACACCTTCGGGCGGCTCGAACAGCACGGGGAGCCCCGGCGTCTTCTCCCTGGTCGCTCGGAAGAGGGCGAAGGCGAGCGCGGCCCCGATCAGCGCGGCGACGATCGAGAGGGCGATCGTGCGACCGATGTGGTCGTCGGCGATCGTCACCGCGCTCTTCGGGAAGGCGACCTGCACCGTCACCGGCGTGAACGGCTCGAGCGGGCCGGTCGAGATGTGCATCGTGGTGCCGTCGAGCGTCGCCTGGCACGGCGTGTCCTTGGCCTGCACGCACGCCACGCGCAGTGGCGCCGACGGAAGGTGCACGGTGATGTCGACCGACGTCATCGACATCTGCCAGCCACTACCCACGACGTCCCACCACCAGTACGCCTCGCCCGGCTTGCCCGGCTCGAAGACATTCTCCGTGCTCGACTTGACGGTGTAGTCGTGGCGTCCCGGCGTCAGCAGGGTGTCGACCGAGCCGATCTTGATGTTCGACGTGCCGGCAGCGCCCGAGACGGTGCTGTACGGCTCACTGCCGCCGTCGCGTTCGACGTCGTGGACGACGACGGAGTGCTCGATCTCGCGGCGTCGCGGATCGGCGGTGTCGAAGATGCGGAAGATGCCGTGTTTGCCGTACGGCATGTCGACGGCGAGCTTCTCGTCGAGATCGAGCCGGCCGTCGGCGTGCAGATCCATCGTCGCCGCGAACGTGGTGATCGACGCCGTGTCGGGCGTCTGCGTACCGCTCGCCAGGTTCGGGTTGGCGACGACCAGGACGATGGCCCCGACGAGCGCGACCCGCAGGATCGTGGACAGCGCCCGCCGTGTGCCGCCACCCCGTTTCATGCTCGCGTTCCACGGTTCATCGACCGCAGGGTAGTGCCCCTGAATCCGCCGTTCTACGTGTCGGGAACGTGTCAGCAGTGTGAACGCGCGGCGCGTGCGTCGTCGTTAACAACCACGAAATGTTGTCGAAACTCAACGCGCTTACGTTCCGACTCGTCCCAACTGAGGAGGAGTCATGGTTCATCTCGTCACCGCGATCATCAAGCCGTTCAAGCTCGATGACGTCAAGACGGCGTTGCAGGGTGCCGGGGTGTTGGGCATCACGGCATCGGAGGTACTCGGCGTCGGCCGGCAAGGCGGCAAGACCGAGAGCTATCGAGGTAGCGAGTACCAGGTCGAGTTGCTGCCGAAGATCAAGATCGAGGTGATCGTCGA
>JAYTFP010000203.1:0-9187 GCA_043734285.1 Acidimicrobiaceae bacterium | reverse complement strand
GCGCTCGACCCCGGTCACCCGTTCCCGTACATCTCGAACCTCTCGATGAACCTGGGCGTGATGATCTTCGACCCTGACACGGAGGAGACGAACTTCGCGCGCGTCAAGGTCCCGCCGCTGTTGCCACGCTTCGTGGTGATGCCCGACGGCGAGCGGTTTGTGCCGGTCGAGCAGGTCATTGCCGCGCATCTGCATCTGCTCTTCCCGGGACTGACGATCGTCGATCACGTCGCCTTCCGGGTCACGCGCAACGCCGACCTCGATCTCGAGGAGGAGGGAGCAGAAGACCTCCTCGCCGCGATCGAGGTCGAGGTGCTGCGCCGCCGATTCGGACGGGCGGTGCGGCTCGAGGTCGAGGCGAAGATGAGCGCCGAGGTCCTCGAGGTGCTGCAGCGCGAGCTCGAGGTTGGAGAGCAGGCGACCTATCGCCACGACGGCCCGCTCGACCTCGCGGGGTTGTGGGGCGTCTACGCACTCGACCGGCCCGACCTCAAGTACGGACAGAACGCTGGCATCACTGCGAAAGTGCTGACCACGGCGTTCGGCGAGCCCGCCGACATCTTCGCGGTGCTCCGCCGCGGCGACCTGATGGTGCACCACCCGTACGAGAGCTTCTCGACCTCGGTCGAGGAGTTCATCCGTCAGGCGTCGGTCGACCCGGCGGTGCTGGCCATCAAGCTCACGCTCTACCGCACCTCGGGTGACAGCGCGATCGTCGCCTCACTCATCCGGGCGGCGGAGGCAGGCAAGCAGGTCGTGGCCCTCGTCGAGCTGAAGGCGCGGTTCGACGAGGCGAACAACATCGAATGGGCGCGACGTCTGGAGGAGTCCGGCGTGCACGTGGTCTACGGCCTCGTCGGTCTCAAGACGCACACGAAGGTCGCGATGGTCGCGCGGGCCGAGGGCGACGCGGTGCGCTGCTATTGCCACATCGGCACCGGCAACTACCACGCCAAGACGGCTCGCACCTACGAGGACATCGGATTGCTCACCGCGAGCCCCGAAATCGGATCCGACGTCACGCATCTCTTCAACTACCTGACCGGCTATGGGCGCAACGTGAGTTACGACCGGTTGCTCGTGGCTCCGGAGCGATTGCGCTCGGGTCTGATCGACCTGGTGCGCAACGAGCGCAAGGTCGAGACCGGCGGCCGGATCGTGATGAAGATGAACAGCCTCGCCGACCCCGAGTTCATCGACGAGCTCTACGCGGCATCAGCAGACGGAGTCCGCATCGAACTGATCGTGCGGGGCATCTGCTGTCTGCGTACTGCGGTCGAGGGACTGTCCGAGCGCATCCGAGTGCGGAGCATCGTCGGTCGCTATCTCGAACACTCGCGGATCTTCCGTTTCGGCAACGGCGCGGGTCTCGGCGTGCCGGCGTACTACATCGGGTCGGCCGACATGATGCCGCGAAACCTCGACCGGCGGATCGAGGCGTTGACGTCGATCGACGATCCGGCGTTGCAACGCCGTCTCGACTCGATGCTGGCAGCGTGCCTCGACGACGACACGTTGGCGTGGGACCTGCACGACGACCGGTGGATCAAGTGCAACGGTCGCAGCGGGCACGAGTCGCAGGTCGTGCTGCAGGAACTCGCCCGGGCGTGGACCCGCGAGACGCCAACCAAGTCGGGCTCGGCGGCCACCGACGACGGTCGATGAGTCAGGCGGATCGGCGCCAGCCGACCGTCGAGGCAGCCGGCGGGGTGGTGCTCGACGCGACGAGCGGCGCGCCGATGGTCCTGGTGGTGCACCGGCCGAAGTGGGACGACTGGACGTTGCCGAAAGGACACGTCGAGCCGGGAGAGACGCTCGACGACTGTGCCCTGCGCGAGGTGCGCGAGGAGACGGGCCTGACGTGTGACCTCGGCAGTGAGTCGACCGAGACCCACTATGTCGATCACCGGGGACGCACGAAGCGGGTCACCTATTGGTTGATGCGGTCCGTTTCGGGGACCTTCGTTCCGAACCGCGAAGTCGACGAGATCGCCTGGCACTCGCTGGCTTCGGCCCGCGAGGTCCTGACCTACGATGCTGACCGACAGGTGCTCGACCGCCTCGCGGGACCCCAGATTTCGAGTGCTGTTCACCTTCCGTTCAGACAACGACCACCTGACTGACATTCCCTGTTCGTAAGTTGCGAGCGAATGGAGACCGTGATGCCAACGAGCCCTCCGAACGCCTCCACGCTCGCGACGGCCCGTCGGGTGCAGGCTCCGTCCCCACAGGTCGAGGAGACGGTGTTCGACGTCGATGCCCTGAGCGTCTGGTACGGCAATTTCCGGGCCGTGCGCGACGTCAGCGTTGAGATCACCGCCAACGAGATCTGTGCGTTCATCGGCCCGTCCGGATGCGGTAAGAGCACGGTGCTGCGCTGCTTCAACCGCATGAACGACCTGATCGCGGGTGCCCGTGTCGACGGCACGATCCGGTACCGCGGCGTCGATCTCTACGGGCCCGACGTGGCCGCTGCCGAGGTCAGGCGCCGCATCGGGATGGTGTTCCAGAAGCCGAACCCGTTCCCGAAGTCGATCTACGACAACGTGGCCTACGGCCCGCGCCTCGGTGGCATTCGCAAGCGCGCCGACCTCGATGTCGTCGTCGAGCGGTCGCTGCGCAAGGCTGCGTTGTGGGACGAGGTCAAGGATCGCCTCAAGACCTCGGCGATGGGGATGTCGGGCGGCCAGCAGCAGCGGCTGTGCATCGCCCGAGCAATCGCGGTCGACCCCGCGGTGCTGCTGATGGACGAGCCGTGCTCGGCGCTCGATCCGATCGCCACGGCACGCATCGAAGACCTCATGCGCGAGATCCGCTCCGAGTTCACGATCGTGATCGTGACCCACAACATGGCGCAGGCGGCTCGCGTCTCCGACCACACAGCGTTCTTCACCACCGAGGTGAGTGCCGAGACCGACGCCCGAACCGGAGTGCTCGTCGAGTTCGGTACGACCAGCAAGATCTTCAGCAATCCCTCCGATCTGCGCACCGAGCACTACATCACCGGCCGATTCGGCTGATCTGGTGACCTCATGACCGACACCGAGCACCGCTACGAGTTCCACCATGCGCTCGACGAGTTGCGCGCCGACATGGTGCGCCTCGGAGCGTTGGTCACCGAGACCGTGGCGAAGGCGACGGTCGCACTGCTCGAACGCGACCTGAACGTGGCGCAGCAGGTGATCGACGACGACGACATCATCGACGTCCTCGGCCTCGAGATCGAGGAACGCTGCTACCAACTCCTGGCGCTGCAGAATCCGATCGCCGGCGACCTGCGGTTCATCATCTGTTCGATCCGCATGGCGTCCGAACTCGAACGGTCGGCCGATCTGATGGTCAACGTGTGCAAGGCGACACGGCGGCTCTACGACGTCGACATCGAGCCGAAGGTGCGGGGGCTCATCGAGGACATGAGTCTCGAGGCGGCCTCGCTGACGCGTCGAGCGCTCGACAGCTACGCGACGGCCGACGCGGCGCTCGCCTCGGCGCTCGACGACATCGACGACAAGCTCGATCAGCTCCACGTGCAGTACGTCGAGACGATCTTCGGTGCCGAGAACACGCCCGTGACCACATTGCGCACCGCGGTCCAGCTCGCGCTGATCGGCCGGTTCTACGAGCGTGTCGGCGATCACGCGGTGAACATGGGTGAGCGCGTGAGCTACATGGTCACGGGCTGGCTCCCCGAGCACAGCGGCGCGGCGCGCATCGAATCGCGACGGCGGGCCGCAAAGGACGACCGTTGGTCGAGCCCGACAGAATGATCCCCGACATCGAGGAGCTCGTCGTCCGCTCTCTCGAGTCGATCGATCTGGGCGTAGTCGTGTACCGACCCGATGGCGCGTGCGCGTTCGCGAACGCCTGGGCGCGCAATCTCGAGGCATCGACCGACGGCCGCTTGTTGGTGATGGCCGCGGTGCGCGAGCTGATCGAGGGAGCGATCGTGGGCGAGGCCGACGAGCGCGAGGTCGAGCTGTTCGGCCCGCCCCGCACGTCGTTCATGGTGAAGGTCACGCCGCTCGGCAGCGACGGGGCGTTCGCGGTGATCGAGGAGACGACAGAACGACGTCGGCTCGACCAGGTGCGCCGCGACTTCGTGGCGAACATCAGCCACGAGCTGAAGACACCCGTCGGCGCGATCGGCCTGCTCGCCGAGACGATCAGCGACGAGCCCGACCCCGTCGTCGTACGCCGGCTCGTGCACCGCATGACCACCGAGGCCGAACGGGTGTCGCGCACGATCGACGACCTGCTCGAGCTGAGCCGTATCGAGTTCGGTGAAGACCTCGACATCGAGCCCGTCCTCGTGTCCGAGATCATCGACGAGGCGTGCATCCGGATTGCCGCGGCCGCCGAGTACCGGCACATCGTGTTCACGGTGTCCGGCAGCGCGGATCGGCCCGTTCGTGGAGATCGTCGCCAGCTCACGTCCGCGCTCTACAACCTGCTCGACAACGCTGTGAAGTACAGCCCGTTCGAGTCGACGGTCGAGATCCGCTCGCTGGTCGACGGCGACGCGGTCCAGTTGTCGGTGAGCGATCACGGAATCGGCATCCCTGCGCGCGACCGGTCGCGGGTATTCGAGCGTTTCTACCGGGTCGACAAGGCCCGCAGTCGCGAGACGGGTGGAACCGGACTCGGACTCGCCATCGTGCGTCACGTCGTGCAGAACCATGGCGGAGAGGTCATGGTCGAATCGAAGGAGGGCGTCGGATCGACGTTCACGTTGCTACTCCCCGTCAGTTCGCGACCGATCCCGGGCAGACCCGGATGAGTCCGAGAACCACCATCCTGGTCGTCGAGGACGAGATCGCGTACGTCGACGCCCTCACCGTCGGCCTGAGCCGCGAAGGATTCCGCGTGGCCGTCGCGCGCGATGGCGCCGAGGCGCTCGAGATGTTCGACGAGGTTCAGCCCGACCTCGTGCTGCTCGACGTCATGCTGCCCACGATCTCTGGCATCGACGTGTGCCGCGAACTGCGCGCCCGCTCGCGCGTGCCGATCATCATGGTCACCGCGCGGTCGGCCGAGATCGATGTCGTCGTCGGACTCGAGGTCGGCGCTGACGACTACGTCTCGAAGCCGTACCGGCTACGCGAGCTGGTTGCCCGCGTGCGCGCTGTCATGCGCCGCTTCGACATCCCTGAAGATCCGAGTGCTGCGGACGAGGTCCTCGAGATCGACGGTGTGGGTGTCGACATCGACAGCCGCGAGGTGTCGGTGGGTGGCGAGCTCGTGAACCTGCCGCTGAAGGAGTTCGACCTGCTCGTGCTGCTCATGGAGAACGCGGGGCGGGTCATGCCGCGTTCGCGGCTCATCGAGCAGGTGTGGGGCTTCGACTACGTGGGCGACACCAAGACGCTCGACGTGCACATCAAACGACTGCGCGCCAAGGTCGAGGACGATCCCGCAGAGCCGGCGCGCATCATCACGATCCGTGGCGTCGGCTACAAGTACGCAGCCGGACGTCGCTGACCCAGCTCCCACCCTCGGACCGTCGGACCGTCGGGGGTGCTCACCTAGCATGTGGCGGTGACCGATCCGACCACCATCGGTTCGCCCGTGTGGCAGGGTCGACGGCCGAGGTCACGGCGTGCCGACATCGATTGGTCCGACCCGTTCTCGCGCCTCGCGCTCTGCCATGTGGGCTCGGTGTCGGGCGAGGCGCTGCTCGCGATCTCGCTCGCCGGATCGCTGTTCTTCAAGGTCGACCCAGCCAGCGGACGCGAGAAGGTGTTGCTCGGGCTCCTGCTGACGATGGCGCCGTTCGCGCTCGTCGGACCGTTGATCGGCCCCCTGATCGACAAGGTGCCGGGCGGGCACCGGGCGGTGATCATCCTCACGCTCGGAGTGCGCACGGCCATTGCCGCGGCCATGACCGTCGCGGCCGCCGGTCACAGCCTCGTGTTGTTCCCCGAGGCGTTCTTCATGCTGGTGTTGGGCAAGACCTATCAGATCGCCAAGGCCGCGCTCGTGCCTGCGACCGTCGACGGCGATGACGCGCTGGTCGAGGCGAATTCGCACCTCCAGGTCTTGAGCGGTCTGGCCGGGCTCGCCGCGGGCCTGCCCGGAGCGTTGCTCGCCTGGATCGGCCCTGAGTGGGCCCTCGCTCTCACCGCGATCGTGTTCGGGGTGACAACCGTGCTGGCGTTCGGACTCACCCGTGATGTCGACGACTGGGCCGAGGAGGACGAAGAAGAAGAAGAAGACGAGGACGAGGACGAGGAGGAATTCGAGGAGGAGGAAGAAGAGGCCGAGGAAGAAGAAGAAGACGCGGACGAAGAAGAAGAGGAAGAGGAAGGGGAAGCGGAAAAAGGGGGCGACGAAGAGGAGGAGGGGGAAGAGGAAGAGCAACGGTGGGAAGACGAAAAGTGGGAAGAGAAGGTCATCGAGGAGGACGACTACGAGGCCGAACGTCGCCGGCTCGCGACCGCCGAGCTGAGATCGGGCGCGGTCATGACGGCTGCCACCTCGATGGCCATCCTGCGCGGCATGGTCGGGCTGGTGTCGTTCGCACTCGCGTTCGCGCTGCGTGGCGAGTCGAACCGTGCCGCCGCGCCGCCCACCTGGTACTTCGCCGCGGTGATTCTCGTCAGCGTCTTCGGCGGACTGGTCGGAGCGTCGATCGCGCCGCGCCTGCGTCGCGCCTTCCCCGAGGAGCGGATCCTGCTGGGCGCCACGTCGCTTGCTGTCGTCGTGGGGCTGTCGGCGCTCGCGATCACCGGACTGCCACGTGATCTGCTCCTCGCCGGCGGCGTCGCGATCGCCGCGACCGCCGGCAAGCAGGCGTTCGACGCGCTGGTCCAGCGCGACGCACCCGATGCCGACCGCGGCCGACTGTTCGCCCGATTCGAGTCGGGGTTCCAGATCGTCTGGGTGATCGGTGCGTTGCTGCCGACGGCGATCCACCTCGCAGTCTCGGTCGCCGCGGTGATGGTGATGATCGCGGGCGTCGTCGCGACGGTCCTGTACGCCGGCGGCATGCGCCGCATCGCGGCCGAGCTACAGGTCCCCTGAGGCGTCTGGCTCTACAGGTCGGGGAAGTCGGGGATCTCGGGATCGCCCTCGAGCTCGGGCAGCTCACCGTCGCCGACGTCGACGCCCACTCGGGCGAGCCACAGACCCGGCGCCTCGATCTCGTTCGGCCGCGGCAGGTGGTCGGGCGTGTCCCAGAGGTGGGCGAGCGCATCGGCGCCGGCACGAGAAGCGATTCCCTCGACGAACGCCGTGCCTCGGTCGAGCTTGTCCTGCGTCAGCTCGAGCCCGAACAGCCGCTCGACGAATCGGCTCGCCTGGTCGGTCTCGACGCGTCGTCGCCGGAGGGCCTCGGTGACCATCGGATAATCGCTGAGCAGCGTCGCCCCGATGTTGTCGAGCACCCAGTCGACGTAGCCCTCGACGGTCACGACGATCGCGTCGATGTAGGGCAGGATCTCGCGCTGCTCGTCGGAGCGGATTGCGCTCAGCATCATCTCGGGATTGCCGAAGGTCTGGGTGAGCTTCGACATCGATTCGGGATCGCTCGGGTCGATGTCACCGAGTTGGGCCTCGAGCGCGGCGGGATCGGCGCGGAACGCCTTGGCGTGCGAGCAGAGCAGCTCGGAGAGCCGTTCGCGGACGTGGGGGATCGACAGCACCGAGTGGTGGGCCACTTCGTTCAGACAGACCCAGAGTCGCAAGTCGTCGGCGGGGAGCGTCCAGTCACTGCCGAACGCGTCGAGCGTGTTCGCGACGATGAGCAGCTCATCGCCGGGGGGCCGCGGGATCGGCAGGTCATAGCTGCCGAAGGCGCGGGTGCCGAGCTGGCCGACGGTCGACCCCGTCATCATGATGAGCATCATCGGACCGATGAACTGCGACATCCCTGCCATGAGCGCCGCGGCGTCGATTCCCGTGCCCGGCGGCAGCATCTCGGAGATCGCGTCGACGTCCTCACCCTCGAGCTCGTCGAGCTGCGTCTGCATCAGCCGTCCCAGCGAGTCGGACAGCTGCTCGAACAACGGCTGGTAGTCGACGACGGTCGCCGCGGTCCACTGGGTGCGGTTGACCGGCGTGATCTTGAGCTCGCCGCTCGCGTGCGAGAGCGAGAGACCGGTGAGGGTCGACACCTGCAGCTCGGCGACACGCGCGAGCTGCTCGATCCCGAGGCGGACCAGCGGTTCGATGTTGGGCTCGGACACGCCTTCGGTGGCGATGGCCGCGGCCATCTGGCGGGCGCTGTCCCAGGTCGAACCCTGGCCGGCGAGCCCGCCCACGGCGCGCAGTAGTTCGCCGAAGTCGAGCGGTACGCCTGACCACGGTGCGTCGTCGTCGGGTGGCTCGAATGGACCGGGACCGCTCACAGTGAGCATCGTAGGAGGCACGACTGGTCGCCACACCTCGGTATCCGAGCAGGCGCCGAGATGGACGCACGCATGCAGACAGTGGTGATCAACGGAGCCCACACCGAGCTCGGGCGACGCGTCGCCCGCCTGGCACGCGACGAGTCGGGCGTGAAGGTCGTCGGCGTCGACAACGTCGCGTCCCGTAACGCCGCGAAGGCAGTGGCGTCGGCGACCTGTCTCGTGATCCTCGCCCCGGGGCCCGGTCCCGAACGCGACGGCTCGTCGGTCGGCGGCGTCGATCTCGACGCGGGGTCGCGCCTGCTGCGCCTCGCCGACCCCGCGACCTTGCGGCAGGTCGTCGTGCTGTCGAGCGCCATGGTCTACGGCGCCTGGCCCGACAATCCCGTCCCGCTGACCGAGGACCAGCCGGTCCACCCCAATCCCGGCGCGACCTTCGCGTGCGACAAGGCCGAACTCGAACGGCTCGTCGACGAGTGGGCGGTGAAACACGACGGCGTGAACGTCGCGACGCTGCGGCCGACGCTCGTCGTGTCATCGTCTCCGGAGGCGGTTCAGTGGATGGGTCGTTCGCTGTGGCGCACGGCGACCGCGCGGTTCGGCGACCAGGATCCGCCCCGCCAGTTCCTGCACGTCGATGACCTCGCACAGGCGATCGACCACGCTCGACGATCGTCGCTGAACGGCGTCTACAACGTGTCGCCCGACGGATGGCTCGCAGTGGCCCCGCAGATCGAGTTGACCGGGAAGTCGTCGAGCGTGCGCGTGCCCGAGGCATTCGCCGAGGGCGTCGCCGAGACCGGATGGAAGCTGCAGCTCACGTCGACACCGCCCGACGTGCT
>JAYTFP010000202.1:0-7965 GCA_043734285.1 Acidimicrobiaceae bacterium | reverse complement strand
GTCGTCGGCTTCGTTGTCGGTGGCCTGGTCTGGTGGTCGTGCCGGGCGATCTTCGACGCCGACGTCTTCATGCGGGAGAACTACCGCGGTCACCGGCTGCCCACGGCGGTCGGCGCGGTCCTGCCCGTGTCGGTTGCGCTCGTCGTCGCGTTGCGCCAGCTGATCGATCCGCCCAGCGGTCTGTCCATCCTCGCGACCACCTGGCAGATTCTCGTTTTCGACGGCCCCGTCGTCGTCGGCCTCGCGGTCGCGTTCGGGATCCTCGGGTTGATCGACGACGTTGCAGGAGTCGGACAGAGTGGGGGATTCCGCGGCCACCTCCGCGCCCTGACACAGGGGCGCATGACGACCGGCCTGATGAAGATGATCGGCGGACCGATCTTCGCCCTGGCGGTGCTCGCGGGAGGCTCGATCGAAGTGAACCCCACCGACCGAGTGGGGCTGATCCGCGACGCGGTCCTCATCGCTCTCGCCGCGAACCTCGCGAATCTGCTCGATCGCGCGCCGGGAAGGGTGAACAAGGTGATCCAGCTCGCCGGGATCGCCCTGGCGCTGGCCACGCGAAACAGCGGGCTCGGCGCGATCGCGGTGGTCCTCGGTGCAGGCGCGGCATTGATGATTCCCGACCTGCGCGAGCAGGCGATGCTGGGCGACACCGGCTCGAATGTCCTCGGAGCGGTGTTGGGGTTCGGGATCATCGAGTCGTGTACGCCGGGTCAGCGCTGGATCGTCGCCGGGGCCCTGCTCCTCGCGAACGCGGCCAGCGAGCTGGTGTCGTTCACGAACGTCATCGATCGGGTCGCCCCGCTGCGCTGGTTCGACCGCCTGGGAGCGCCTCATCGCTGACGATGCCGGGTGGCCGCCGCGCGTCGCGCTACCGTGAAACCTGCGGGTCGTTCGAGGTCACTCGGGCGGCGGACCCGGGATTCGGAGGAATGGTGACCAAGCACATCTTCGTGACCGGAGGCGTGGCCAGCTCACTCGGCAAGGGGCTCACGGCCTCATCGCTCGGTCGGCTGCTGAAGGCCCGAGGCCTGCGGGTCACCATGCAGAAGCTCGATCCCTACATCAACGTCGACCCCGGCACGATGAACCCGTTCGAGCACGGCGAGGTCTACGTCACCGAGGACGGCGGCGAGACCGATCTCGATCTGGGTCACTACGAGCGGTTCATCGACGAGAACCTGACACGCGGTTCGAACGCGACGACGGGCTCGATCTACCAGGCGGTGCTGGCCGCCGAGCGGCGTGGTGACTACCTCGGCAAGACCGTGCAGGTCATCCCGCACATCACCGACGAGATCAAGAAGCGCATCTCGCGCCTCGCCACGCCCGATGTCGACGTCGTCATCACCGAGGTGGGTGGCACGGTCGGCGACATCGAGATCCTCCCGTTCCTCGAGGCGATCCGTCAGTTCCGTCTCGACATCGGTCGCGAGAACGTCTGCTACGTGCACGTGACGCTCGTACCGTTCATCGGACCCTCGGGCGAGCAGAAGACCAAGCCGACGCAGCACTCGGTCACCGAGCTGCGCAGTCGCGGCATCCAGCCCGACGCGATCGTGTGTCGCAGCGAAGGGCCCATCAGCAACGACCTGAAGCGCAAGATCTCGTCGCTGTGCGACGTGCCGGTCGAGGCCGTGGTGAACGCAGCCGATGCCGACAGCCTCTACGACATCCCGCTGGTCCTCCACGACGAGGGCCTCGACCGGGTCGTCTGCGCACACCTGCGTGTCGAGGCTGACGAGCCCGACCTGGCCGACTGGGAAGACCTCGTGCGGCGTGTCGGCGCGGCCACGTTCCCCGTGCGGGTCGGCATCATCGGCAAGTACGTCAGCCTGCCCGACGCCTACCTGTCGGTGGTCGAGTCGCTCCACCACGCCGGCGCCCATCACGGCGCTGACATCCAGATCGACTGGATCCAGGCCGAAGAGGTCGAGGGTCTGCTCACCGCGGGTCGTCTCGGCGATCTCGACGGCATCGTCATTCCCGGTGGGTTCGGCGAACGTGGGATCGAGGGCAAGATCGCCGCGGCGGGCTACGCACGCGAGCACCGTGTGCCCTGCCTCGGACTGTGCCTCGGCATGCAGGTCATGACCGTCGAGTTCGCGCGCAACGAGCTGGGCATGGCGCGGGCGAACTCGACCGAGGTCGACCCACGCACCCCCTATCCGGTCATCGACATCATGCCGAACCAGCTCGATGTCACCGACAAGGGCGGCACCATGCGACTCGGCGCCTACATCGCGCAGTTGGCCGTCGGTTCGCAGGTCGCGGGCATCTACGGCACCACGGTCGTCTCCGAGCGCCATCGTCACCGCTACGAGTTCAACCCCGACTTCCGCTCACGGTTCGACGGCACCGGGTTCGTGTGTTCCGGCACGTCGCCCGACGGTCGTCTCGTCGAGTTCATCGAGCTCGAGGGGCATCCGTTCTGGGTCGGCACCCAGGCGCACCCCGAGTTCAAGAGCCGGCCCACCAAGCCGGCGCCGCTCTTCGAGGCGTTCGTCGGCGCATCACGGGCGCGGGCAGAGGGGCGCAACCCGCACCTCATCGATCTCGACGCGATCGGTTCGTCGCAGTCCGTCAACGTCGAGTGACCCTGGTGGCCTCAGGGTGAGCGCGGTCTTCCGAAAGGTCGACGATCGGCTCATCCACAAAGGCTTCGTCATCGAGGTGCACGAGCTCCAGTTCGTCGGGCCCAACGGCGAGGACATGCGCCGCGATGTCGTGCGTCATCCCGGCGCGGTGTCGATCGTGCCGCTGCTCGATGACGGCCGCGTCGTCATGGTGCGCCAATTCCGAGCGCCGATGGAAGCCGAGGTGCTCGAGATACCCGCCGGCAAGCGTGACGTCGACGGCGAGCCGCTCGAGGTCACCGCGCATCGCGAGCTGGTCGAGGAGATCGGCTATTCCGCCGGCTCGCTCACCAAACTCGTGTCGATGTGCCATTCGCCGGGCTTCTGCGACGAGATCAATCACATCTTCCTGGCCACCGATCTGACCGCTGGGGAGCGCGCGGTCGACGGCGTCGAGGAGGAGCACATGACGATCGAGTTCGTGCCGCTCGTCGACGTGTTCGCGCGGGTGGCCGCGGGCGACATCGTCGATGCCAAGTCGATCGTGGGACTGACCCTGGCGGCACAACGCCTGGGAGTCGTCCCTGCGCCGCGATGATGTCGGGCGTGACCGCGGTCGAGCCCGAGGTCTGGCCGACCGAGGCGCAGGCCTACCTGACCTGGCTGGTCGTCGAGCGGGGGAGGAGCGCCAACACCCTCGCCGCCTACCGGCGTGACCTGCGACGGTTCCTCGCGTACCTCGATCGGCTCGGCATCCCGCTGACGACGCTCGACGCGGACGGCTTCGCCACCTACATCGCCGAGTTGCGCGCGTCCGGCCTGGCGCCGTCATCGGTCGCCCGAGCGACGGTGGTGGCGCGCGCCCTGTGCCGCTTCATGGCGGTCGAGGGACTCGCCGCGACCGATCCGACGGTGCACCTGGGGACGCCACGGGTGCCGGCAGGAGTGCCGAAGGCGCTGAGCGAGGCACAGATCGAGCGGCTGCTCGCGGCGGTGGTCGGCGACGATCCCGTGGCGCAGCGCGACCGTGTGATCCTCGAGGTGCTGTACGGCGCGGGCTTGCGGATCTCCGAGTTGGTCGGTCTGTCGCTGTCCGACGTCGATCTCGACTCGCGACTGCTGCGCGTCTTCGGCAAAGGTGCGAAGGAGCGCGTGGTGCCACTCGGACGGATCGCGGCGCGCAGCCTCGAGGTGTGGTTCGACGAGGGACGCCCGACGATGGCATCGAAGGCGCGGTGGTCGCGGGACGACGCCGAGGCCGTGCTGTTGAACCAACGGGGCGGGCGCCTGACCCGTCAGGGCGCCTGGCTCGTGCTCGCCGGTCATGCGCGGCGCTGCGGGCTCGGTGACGTCGTCAGCCCGCACGTGCTGCGGCACTCGTGTGCGACGCACATGCTCGACCGTGGCGCCGACATCCGCGCCGTGCAGGAAATGCTCGGTCACGCGTCGATCTCGACGACGCAGGTGTACACGAAAGTGGCGACCGAGCGGTTGTGGCGCGTCTACGCCGAGTCGCACCCGCGGGCGAAGCGCCGCGCCGGTGAGCGGCGGGCGCGATGAGCTTTCGTCCGGCTCACCTCGTCGCGCGTTTCGTGCGCTCGTTCCGGGGCGGTCGCGTCGGGGCGGACGACCACGCGTGGATCGGGTCGTTGCTCTCGCCGGCCGAGCTGGCGCTGTTCGACCGGATGCAGCGGCAGGATCAACTCCATTCGCTGGCCGTGGCACGCGGAGTCGAATCCGCCATCGGCGACATCGCCCCCGAGCTCCACGGCGTGGTGTTCGCCGCGGCGTTGCTGCACGACGTCGGCAAGTCGGCCGCCCAGCTCGGCACCTACGGCCGAGTCGTCGCGACGCTCTCGGGACTGGTCGGCGGCCACGATCTTGCCGACCTCTGGCAGCGGCGATCGGGCTTCACCCGCAAGGTCGGCCTGTACCTGCGTTACGGCGAGATCGGCGCCGACATGCTGCGGATGGCCGGCAGCGATCCGCTCGTCGTCGCATGGTCGACCGAGCATCACCTGGGCCCCGATCAGTGGACCATGCCCATCGACGCGGGCGAGATCCTCGCCGCCGCCGACGGCTGACCGTCCGGGCGCCCGCAGTTCTGCCCCGATCGTCGGAGACGTCGCCCACGCTACGGTTCGTCGGTGACGCGTGAAGAGACCTGAACCGTGGCGCCCAGGCGCGAAGCCCTCGCGTTTTGACGCCACAGTCCGTTCATCGAGCGTCAGGACGGTCGACCAGGCGACGGCGCGGCTATGACGTACGACGAGGCCTACCGAGGTGTCGGCCCACGCGTTGGTCTCACGGTCGTCTCAGCCGACACCTCGTCACGCGACATGCCGCCGCCCAGGCGCCGACGACCTCGTCAGGACGCGTCGCGTTCCGTAGGACGCCGACTGCGGGAGGGGATCAGCTCGCGCCGATGCCGATGTTGTGGAACGCTCGGGCGAGCACGACCGAGGCGATCGAGCGCGCCTTGTCGGCGCCGATCGCCAGCAGTCGCGCCGTCTCGGCCGGATCCGACGCGAGTTCGGCCTGTCGCGACTGGATCGGCGCGAGCAGTTCGATCACCGCCGCGGCCGCGTCGGCCTTGAGCGGGCCGTACTGCGAGTAGTCGCCGGCGAGCGTCTCGGGATCGCGCCCGGTCGCCGCAGCGAGGATCGACAGCAGGTTCGACACGCCCGGCTTGCCCGCGACATCGAAGCGGATCTCGCCGTCGGAGTCGGTGACCGCCCGCTTGAACTTCTTCTCGATCTCGGTCGCCGAGTCGCTGATACGGACGGTGCCCTGCGGCGAGTCGAGCGACTTCGACATCTTCGACTGGGGATGCTGGAGATCCATGATGCGGGCGCCGGCCGCCGGAATCGAGTGCTCGGGGATCACGAACGTCTGGCCGTACCGATGATTGAACCGCTCGGCGAGGTCGCGGCACAGCTCGAGATGCTGACGCTGGTCGTCACCCACAGGGACGCGGTCGGTGTCGTACAGCAGGACGTCGGCCGCTTGCAGCGCTGGGTATCCGAAGAGCCCTGCGGACACGAACTCGGCGCGCTCGCGTTTGTCCTTGAACTGGGTCATGCGCCCGAGCTCGCCGTAGGAGACCGTGCACTGCATCAACCAGCCCAACTGTGCGTGCTCGGGCACGTGCGACTGGACGAAGAGAATGCAGCGAGCCGGATCGAGCCCCGCAGCGATGAGCCAGGTCGCCAGGTCGATCGTTGCCTGCCGCAGCACATCGGGGTCTTTCGGGATCGTCAGGGCGTGGAGGTCGACGACACAGAAGAGCGCGTCGTCGTGCTCGATGTTGTCGACCCAGTTGACGACCGCCCCGAGCAGATTGCCGAGGTGCAGGTCGCCGGTGGGTTGGATACCCGAGAAGACTCGTGCCACGGGCCGTCACGATAGCGGTCGGCCGCTCGAATGACGCTGTTGTAATTCGGGGACGGCGACCGGCTAACCTGTTCAGATGTCGTTCCCGGTGCAGACCCCGGTGTTCGAGGGGCCGTTCGACCTGCTCCTCCACCTGATCCTGCGCGAACAGGTCGACCTGTACGAGGTCTCGTTGACGGCGATCGTCGACGGCTACCTCGCTGGGATCGACCAGCTCGAGACCCTCGACCTCGAGATCGCCACCGAGTTCCTGCTCATCGCCGCGACGCTCGTCGAGCTGAAGGCCCGGCGGCTACTGCCCGGTCTCGACGACGGCGAACTCGACGACGAACTGGGCCTGTGGGAAGAGCGCGACCTGCTCTTGGCGCGCCTGCTCGAGTGCAAGACGTTCAAAGACGCGGCGAAGATCGTCTCCGAGCTCCACGAGCGCGCCGCGCAGAGCTACGCCCGGCGCAGCGGACCTGACGAGCGCTACATCGACCTCACGCCCGACGCGCTGGCCGGGGTCACGCCCCTGCAGCTGCGGGCGGCGTTCATGCGCGCTGCCGAGCCCAAGGTCGAGCCGACGATCGACCTCTTCCACGTCGCCCCGATCCGAGCGTCGGTCGTCGAGGCGGTCGACGAACTGCTCGACGAACTGCCCCGCGTCGGGCGGATCAGCTTCCGCAACCTCACGGCGGCGCTCGTCGACAAGATCGAGATCGTCGTGCGGTTCCTCGCGGTGCTCGAGTTGTTCAAGCAGGGCCTGGTCGATCTCGACCAGCCCGCGGCGTTCGGCGAGATCGAGATCATCTGGACCGGCGGTGAGGGCGTCGACCGATCCGACCTCGCCCTCGTCGACCTCTACGAAGGCTGAAGATCATGCACGAGACCGAGACCACCCCCGAAATCACCGCCGAGATCGCGCCCGACGACGCAACCGGCGACGCTCTTGGCAGCGACATTGCGGCGTCCGAGGCGAGGCGAGCGATCGAGGCGATCGTGATGGTCAGCGACGAGCCGGCCAATCCGCGCCTGCTCGCCCAGCTCATCGAGATCTCGCCGGCCCGCGTCGACGAGATCTGCGCCGAACTGGCAGCCGAGTACGACGCCGACGGTCGCGGGTTCGCCCTGGTCCGCGTCGCGGGCGGTTGGCGCTTCCAGAGCCACCCCGAGCTGTCGCCCTACGTCGAGCGGTTCGTCCTCACCGGCCAGTCGGCACGCTTGTCGGCCGCAGCGCTCGAGACGCTGTCGATCGTTGCATACAAGCAGCCCATCTCGCGTGCCCAGGTGGGCGCGATCCGCGGCGTGAACGTCGACGGCGTGATGCGCACGCTCGAGCACCGCGGCTACATCGCCGAGTTGTCCCGCGACCCGGGGCCCGGCCAGGCGGTGCTGTTCGGCACCACGTCGGTCTTCCTCGAACGACTGGGGCTCGATTCGCTCGACGAGCTTCCGTCGCTGGGCGATTTCGTGCCGAGCGCAGCGGTCATCGAGGCGCTCGAGTCGGGCTTACGTCTGTCCGATGAAGATCTGGCCGATGAAGAACTGGTCGCCACCGAGCCGGCCGCCGAACCGATCGACCAGCAGGTTGCCGACGACACGATCGATCTGAGCGAGCGCGAACCCATCGTCGGCCTCGAGGCGCTCGAAGTCCTCGCCGACGATCGCGACGGTTAGAAGCCACGCGGCGGGATGACCCCTCTCGTGGCTGAATGCTCGTCGGCTTCGCCGACACGACGCTGTCCTGATGGACCGTGCGCCTCTCGGCGCACGGTCTGAGCCCAACGTGCCGGGCGCGGAGGCGGCCGAGCCCGACGGGATCCGTCTGCAGAAGGTGCTCGCCGGTGCAGGTATCGGCAGCCGTCGTGTCTGTGAAGACCTGATCGACGAGGGCCGCATCTCGGTCAACGGCGTCGTCGCGCATCTCGGCCAGCGCGTCGATCCCGAGACCGACGTGATCGAGGTCGACGGCTCGCAGATCGGCGTCAAGGCGGGACTCGTGCACTACCTG
>JAYTFP010000201.1:0-8106 GCA_043734285.1 Acidimicrobiaceae bacterium | reverse complement strand
AGCACCTCGAAGATCTCGAGGAACTCGGCGAGTTGACGAGTCGACCAGGCAGCGGCGGTCATCGTCAGCCGACTGCCAGCACCACGAGCGTCTGATTGTGGAATCCGCTCGATCCGGTCGTGCGCGCGATCTCGCCGTAGGTGAAGAACCCGGCGACCGGGGCGCCGTCGGCGAGTTGGGCGATGCGGCCGACCTCCGCCACGATGCCCTCACCGAGGACTCCCTTGCGGGCGATGCAGTCGAACACCATGACGCCCTTCGGTGCGAACCCGTCCAGTGCATCGAACGCGTCGCCGCAGGCGGCGTCGGTGGCGTCGAGTACCGACGCGGCGTCGCCCTCCATGATCCAGCACATCCCGCCCTGCGGGACTCCGGCGAAGCAGGTGATCGAGCGCTGCTCGAAGTCGGCGGTGGCGACGAATCGGATCTCGTCGCGACCGCGGCGTGACAACCCGAGAGGTCGGGTCGCGGCGTACGCGGTGAACGCTGCAGGGTCGCTGCGGACCTCGTGAGGTGCATCGAGGCGGTCGAGGTAGACGTCGAGCGCCGGCTCGTCCTCGAGGGTGCGCACGATCACGCCGTCCGACGAGGTCGCGGTCATCGGATCGCCAACGGGCCGCCAGCCGTGACGGACTCCGATGCCGATGGATCCGCTCGACGAGATGGCGGCGGTCACCACGGCGTTCGTGAGGACGCGGTTGCCGAAGAACTGGTGCGTGGCCGTCATGAGGAGGTCGTCGCCGGCACACCCGCCGACGAGCGGGATCTCGGCGCCCACCTGCTCGTAGGCGCCACGGACGATCTCCTGCTGATCACCCGACAACCCGTCCGAGAGCAACAGGAGGACGGTGTTCTCGAGCCGCTCGACCGCCTCGACGCACCTCGATGCTTCCGCGGCGGCGCGGCGCAGGTCGCCGTCGGCGATCTCTGCCACCCCGGTGCTCACGGAGAAGCCCTCACCGCCGAGGGCGAACACGACGACACCCGCGGTGCCAGGCCCGTCGGTGGCGATCTCGCCGGCGGTCGTGCAGCCGATCAAGTCGGTCTGGCCTGTCACCGCGACGACTGCGGCGATCAGTGCTTCGAGGTCGTAGTTCGACGATGCGAACACGACGAACAGCGCGGGATCGAGTTGCTGGTCCGCCAACGATCCGAGCGCCGTCGAAGCCGCCTGGAGCCCCGCGGTCGCTGCATCGGGATGATTCGACACGCCCACCGCGGTACCGCGCTGCTGGGCTGTGGTGACACGCGACGTTTTCATGTCGCACCTTTCCGTGGTGAAGACCTGTCATCACGATCGGCACGAAACTCGCCGTGCTTGAAAAGTGCAGCAAGTCGCGCCGATTTGGCCCCACAGGGGCGCGATTTGCACGACTTTCCAGTGGGCGGAGCCTCAGCCCGCGTCGGTGGGGTGCGGGCGGATCACCACCGCGGTGCCGTAGGCCGCCACCTCGTTCATCGCGCCGGCGAACACGCCGGTGTCGAATCGCATGGCGAGAATGGCGTTGGCGCCGAGCATGGCCGCCTCCTGGCGAAGCCGGTCGACGGCCTCGAGCCGTGTCATCGAGAGCAGCTTCGTGTAGCCCCGCGCCTCGCCGCCGACGATGGTTCGCAGCCCCGCCCCGAAGTTCGAGAAGAGGTTCCGCGAGCGCACCACCAGACCGAACACCTCGCCGAGCACCGCGGTGACGTCGTACCCGGGCACGTCGTTCATCGTGCTCACCAGCAATGTGCGGTGCGGCATGATGCCGGGAGGGGGCGGGAGCGGTGCATCGGTCGTCGTCATGACCTCACCGTACCCACGAACACACCTCGGCGAAGCCGGCATTACGATCCTCCGCCATGTCCGAGACGTTGACCGCGCCCTACGTGAACTCCTACCCGCTGTTGATCGCCGGCGAGCGCCGCGATTCGCTCGACGGCCTCACCTTCGACGTGAGCGAGCCGGCGACGGGGGAGCGGCTCACCACCGTCGCACAGGCGGGCCCGGCCGATGTCGATGCGGCGGTGGCCGCGGCCCTCGACGAGTTCGAGACCGGCACCTGGCGCCGCACGAACGCCACCGCCCGCGGCAAGGTCCTGCTGCGGATCGCCAACCTGCTGCGCGAGCGGGCCGACGACTTCGCGATCGCCGAGGCGCGCAACGCCGGGCATCCCATCGGCAACGCTCGCTGGGAGGCCAATGCGGCCGCCGACGTGTTCGAGTACTTCGCCGGCGCGGCCAACAAGCACTTCGGCGACGTGGTGCCGGTGCAGGACAGCGGTCTCGACGTCGTGCTGCGAGAACCGGTCGGTGTGTGCGCGCTGATCGTGCCGTGGAACTTCCCGCTGCTCATCACCACGTGGAAACTCGCTCCCGCGCTCGCCTGCGGAAATCCGGTCGTCATCAAGCCCGCGTCGCTCACGCCGGTGACCGCGTTGATGCTGGGCGAGTTGGTCATCGAGGCGGGCGTGCCGGCGGCGTGCGTATCGGTGATTCCCGGACCGGGTTCATCGGTCGGTAACCGGCTGGTGGGCGACCCGCGTGTCGCGAAGATCAGCTTCACCGGCGAGACGACGACGGGCGCTCAGATCCTGCGCGCCAGTTCCGAGAACATCACGCGCGTCTCGCTCGAACTCGGCGGCAAGTCGGCGTGCCTGATCTTCGACGACGCCGACCTCGAGAAGGCAATTGCGGCGACGCCGTTGTCGGTGTTCGACAACACGGGTCAGGACTGTTGCGCTCGCAGCAGGTTCCTCGTGCAGCGCGGCGTCTACGAGCAATTCGTCGAGGGGTTCGTCGCGGGGACCTCAGAACTGGTCGTCGGCGATCCGCTCAACGAGTCGACGCAGCTCGGTCCGATGATCTCGCAGGCGCAGCGCCAGGTCGCGGTCGACTACCTCGCGATCGGCGAAGCCGAGGGCGCCCACCGCCACGGCGGTGGCGAGACGAGCGGACCGGGTTGGTACATCACGCCGGCGGTGTTGTCGTCGGTCGGCAACTCGATGCGCGTCGCGCAGGAAGAGATCTTCGGTCCGGTCGCATCGATCATCCCGTTCGACGACGAGGCCGACGCGATCCGCCTCGCCAATGACAGCCCGTACGGATTGTCGGGCTCGTTGTGGACCCGTGATCTCGCCCGCGCGATCCGGGTGACCAAGGCGGTGCGAACCGGGGTCATCTCGGTGAACACCAGCCGCTCGGTGCGCACCGAGGCGCCGTTCGGCGGGTTCAAGCGCTCGGGACTCGGCCGCGAACTCGGCATGGCGGCGATGGCGCACTACACCGAGGTCAAGAACATTTTCTACAGCGACGAGTGATGGATCGTTCTGCCACACGTCCCGATCCGGCGTCGATGATCGACGACGAGCGTTATCCGCTGCGCGACGCGTCCCGGATCGCGCCGGTGGTCGTCGCAGCCAGAGGGGCGCTCGCCGCTGACGGTGTCGCGATCCTCGAGGACTTCGTCCGTGCGTCGGTGGTCGCGGAGATGTGCGCCGAGGCCGATCGTCTGGAGCCGTCGTCACACCACCAGGGCGTCGAGGGCACGCCCTACCTGGCGTTGCCCGACGAGTCGTTTCCCGACGGCCATCCTCGGCGGGCGTTGGTGCGCTCGCACCTCACTGCGATCGCCTACGACCAGTTTCCCTCCGACTCCGCGCTGCGGGCGCTCTACGAATGGGAGACGCTGTCGGAGTTCATCGCGTCGATCCTGGGCGTCGACCGGCTTCATCGTTACGCCGACCCGCTGGGCGCGCTGAACGTCGCGGTGATGCGCGAGGGCGACGAGCTCGGATGGCACTTCGACCAGACCGACTTCGTGGTCTCGATCGCGCTGCAGTCATCGAGCGGCGGTGGCGACTTCGAGACCGCATCGCAGATCCGCAACGCCGACGACGAATGCTACGACGCCGTGCGCGCGGTGCTCGACGGGGATGTCGGCGCCGTCTCCTCGATCCCGATGCGGCCCGGCACGCTCATGTTGTTCGAGGGCCGTCATTCGATGCACCGGGTCACGCCGATCGTCGGCGAGACGCCGCGTCAGGTCGCGCTCCTCGCCTACGACACGCGGCCCGGGACCGATTCCACCGATCTACTGAAGCTCGTCCGCTACGGTCGTCTCCCGGCCGACCCCGGCGGATCGACGTGAGAGGAATCGACTGATGGCATGGCCCGGCATCCTCATCGGTGAGGGTTACGAGGGCACGGGAACCTCAGCGGCCCATGTGAACGTCGTGCTCGGCGAGCGCTCGGGACCGATCGCGACCGCCTGGGCGACCGCTCTCGCGACGCCGTCGGCGGGCCACACGCCGTTCATGGTCGTGGCGCGTCCCGGTCTGCCGGTCAAGCCGTTCACGCTGTTCGTGAACAAGGCCACGTTCGCCAACCCGAGCCACGCTGCAGTGACCTGGGGCGCGGCCCAGGCGGGCGTCGCGGCCGGAGTGATCGAGGCGGTACGGGCCGGCAGCATCCCGGCTTCGATCGCGGAATCAGCGCTGCTCATCTGCGCGGTCTGGGTCGATCCGGCGGCCACCGAGGCGCACCAGGACCCGGTGTTCGTCAACAACAAGGCGGCTGTCATCTCGGCGCTGTTCAACGCCGCGCACGAGGTGCCCACCGTGGCCGATGTGCTGGCCGACGGCGACGACATCTGGAACCCGTTCTACTCACCGTGACCGCGCGACTCCGTGGTCCCGTCGCTTTGCCCCCGCCGATCCGGGTGGAGCAGAGTGTCGGTTCCAGATCGATAGTCGAAAGACTCTTGGAGACTTAGTGATGCCCAGCCCCCGTTCGGTGATCGGTTCCGCCGTGATGGTCCTCACCTTGGCGACCGGTGCGACCGCGTGCATGCGCCAGTCCGATCCAGATCCGGTCCGTATGACCGGTGATCGGAAGGCTGCCGTCCCGCCGGTGACGACCACATCGACGACCGCACCGGGCACTACCACGACCACGCTCTACTTCCAGCAGGGCACGATTCCCCCTGATCCGCCGAAGGCCACGACGACCGCAGCGGCCACGACGAGTACCACGACGACCACCACCACGCCCTGATGTCGGACAGGGTCGTCGGGCGGCCGATGCTGACGACGTCCGCGCCACCCGTCTACCAACCGTTCGAGATCCACCCGGGGGCGTTCACCGAAAAGCAGTGCGACCGCATCATCGCGGCCGGACGTGCGATCGAGGCCGGACAGGCGGCACTCGAGGGCGACGGGGACGAGGGCGTCACCGACGGCGGGATCCGTCGATCGCGAACGGGGTGGATTCCCGCCGACGACGAACACTGGTGGATCTACGAGAAGCTCGGACGGATCGCGGAGCGGGCCAACAGGCGATACGGGTTCGAGCTGACCGGATTCGCCGAAGACCTGCAGTTCACTCACTACGACGAGCCCGGGTCGTTCTACACATGGCATCAGGACGGACTCGACGGCGAGGTCGCGACGCGCAAGCTGTCGATGGTGGTGCAGCTCTCGGATCCGAGCGAGTATCTGGGCGGTGAGCTGCAGTTCTTCGACGTGGTGCACGACTACGACGACGAGCAGCTCGCGAACTTCAGTCACTTCGCGTGCCAACGCGGGACCGTGATCGTGTTCCCCTCGTTCGAATACCACCGCGTGCTGGCGATACGCGGCGGCGCGCGGTACTCGCTGGTCTGCTGGGTGACCGGACCGCCCTTTCGCTGACCTGGGTCGTTCGCACCGGTGGGCGCTCGACGTCTCAACAGAGGCGTGATCCGCGCCGATGAGGTGGGGTGCAGAACTTCGCTCCCACCGCGCTCGACGATGGCCTGGTGCCGCTGGGCCGCCTCGGTGCCGCACTCCATGCCCGCAGGGACACGGCGTCAGTCGCGAGCCTGAGCCGGTCGTCCGAGGGGCGCTACCTGCCCGACGAACTGATGACGCTCGAGCGCGGCGACACGCCCATCGACGACGAGCGGATCCTCGAACTGGTCAGCCTCTACGAGTTGCCGTCGCGCCCACTCGCTCTCGGCGCCGCAGTCGAGGTGGTCTTCGACCGTTCGACCGGTCGCGACGTCCTCGACGGCTCCGCGTCGATCTTCGGCGGCGGTGACGTCGAAACGGCCGGCGTCGACGTCGACGCGGTGCTCGCGCGATTCGTGGCCTTGTCGGTGCTGCTCCGCCTCGACGTCACCTGCGGATCGGTGGGACTCGATCGACTCGCGGTGGCACTCCACCTCGACCCGGAGCAGCTCTCGGACCGGCTCTCGCGCCTCATCGACGGTCGTGGTGACGACATCGTCGGCCTCGTCGAACAACTCAGTACGAAGGTGGTCGTGCCCCTCGCGGGCATCCTGATCACCCAGCTCGCGGGCGGATCCCTGCTCCTCGTGAAGCGTCAGCGGGTGGCGGCGACCGGACCGGCGGTCGCGCCGTGCGGCCGGCTCGGCGATCTGCTCGACCAGGCCAGCTGACTCAGCCGGGGCGAGCCGCCAGGAATCGCCCGACGATGGCTTCTGCGCCAGCGGGCCATCCCGGACCCTCGTCCTTCATGGTCGCCACTGTCAGCGATGAACCGTTCCGACATGTCCCGTAGGTGGTGACCACGGGGTCGATCCCCTCGGTGACTCCGGGAGCACACGCATTGGCATTGATCCATGCCGCCCGGAGCGCGTCGTTGCCGGGCTGGATCATCAGGGTGGAAACCGTCGGCGGTCCCGTGCAGCCGGCAGGCTTCGACGCCTGTCCGACCAACACGAGCGCGGCGACGGGGTGGTCTCGCGAACAGGCGTAGGCGACCGCCATCCTCGCCCCCGCACCGCGGCCAGCGAGGACGACCGCGTCGAGGTCGACGCACGACGACGTCGCGACCTGCGAGACCACGTCGTCGATGAAGGCGAAGTCGTTCGGCTTGCCGTCGGCGCCGTCGACGTTCCACTCACTGGGCCCGCCGGCAGCGGACAACCGCGCCACCACCAGGTGTGCGGACGTCGCCAGGTGGGCGAGGATGGGACCGGTCGCGTGCTCGTCGACTGACTGCTCGAGATCGGGCAGGTCGATGACAAGCGTCCGGGGGGTGTACGGGTTCGCCTGCGGGCCGGCGATGAAGCCGATCTCGCGTGCCGCTCCGCCGGTCACGATGGTCGAGGTCACTGCGTCGCTCACCGCGTGGCCGCTGTCGGTGCGGCACCCCTGGCTGGCTCCGAGCCGGGATACCTTCGCCGGATCGACGACCTTCGTCGCTGCTGTCGTCGTCGGGGCGGTCGTCGGGCGTGCACGCACCGCGAGGCCGGCCGTGAACGCGAGCGCGGCGACTGCGACGAAGGCAGCGGTGAGCACGGTGCGGCGCCGCACCGACCCGAGGCGCGGTGCGTCGACGAGGACTGCCGCAGCGGCGAGCGGCGGGGGAGGCTCGACCGCCGGCGGCGGTGACGGCGCCTCTGGCATCGAGAACAGCGCTGCCGGCGGCAGTGGCGGTGGTGGCTCGGGTGGGACGACCGCGGCGGGGTGGCACGCGGACCACAACGCTTCCACTTGCGCGACATCGCGTTGCGTGAGGAACGCAACCTGCGTCGGTGTGTACCGGCACGCATCGACGAGTGCGAGCACGGTGCGCTGCGCGACGGTGGCGCGTCGCAGTAGTGCGACCCACTCGCCGTCAGCGTCGGTCGCACCCGCGTCGAGCGCTTCGAGGGCAGTGGTCACTGCGGCGGCAGCCATCCACGCGCTCGCGTGGCTCGCCCTCTCGGGATCGGACGTCACCGACGTGACGGCGCCGAGTGCCAGGCGATCCGCGGACTCGCCATCCGCGAGGATGCGCGCGGTGATCGATCGTGCGTCGCGGTGGAGTGCTTCCACGATGTGCGGGGGGAGCGACACGTCGGCCTCGACTCAGCCGATCGAGACCAGGACACACGAAACATGCAGCGTCGCCAACGCGAGGCTCAGCGCGACGAACGCGAGCCGATGTCTGCAGGAGGGAGTGGGGGGAGCGAAGGATGAGTCGTCAACGACCGGCACGACGGCGAAGCCTACCGCCGGTCGTGGTCGTGACGTCAGCTGACCGTGCGCTCTCGCGCCGCGCAGGCAGGGGCACTCCGGGGAGGTCGTGCAACGACGTCAACCGAGGGATCGTCGTCGCGGGATCGTCGAGGATCTCGA
>JAYTFP010000200.1:0-3025 GCA_043734285.1 Acidimicrobiaceae bacterium | reverse complement strand
CTTCAGCCGTTCCGCGGGATCTCGGTAGGCGGGATGGATCGGATCGAGCTCGCCGAACGCATCGTGAAGGTTCTCGATCGACGTGCGGCCGCGGAAGTAGTCGATCAGTGCGCCGGGCTTCGAGACCGGGTCGAACGTCGGATTGGGGATGAAGCGGTTGATCTTGCCGCCGACGAGCAGGCGCTGGCGACCGTCGAGTTCGGCCCAGCGCATGCACCGACCGCGCATCCGCTTGTCGACGTGGCGGATGAACGCGTCGGTGGCCTCGTAGTAGTGGTTGTCGGCGTCGAACGCTCGCCTGGGCCGCGGCGTCGGGTCGGTCATGCGCGTGACAGTAGCGCTCCCGCTGGGGATCGGGTGGGCCACAATCGTGACGTGTCCGAGGTCCCCGTCATCGATCTGTCCGGCCTCGACGACCCGGCGCGAACGGCGACAATTGCCGCCGAGATCGATCGCGCCTGCCGCGACACGGGCTTCTTCTCGGTGGTCGGTCACGAGGTGCCAGCCGAGCTCCGTCGACGCGTCGAATCGCTCGCCCGCGAGTTCTTCGAGCTCCCCGAGGTCGACAAGGCGCGCATCGCGATGCCGCTCGGCGGTCGGGCGTGGCGCGGCTGGTTTCCCCTCGGCGGCGAGCTGACCTCGGGGGTGCCGGATGGCAAGGAGGGCGTCTACTTCGGGCAGGAGCTCGGTGCAGACGACGCGAGGGTGGCCGCGGGTGTCCCGCTCCACGGCGCGAATCTCTTCCCGGATCATCCGGCCGGCATGCGCGAGGCGGTGCTCGAGTACATGGCCGCCGTCACCGAGGTCGGCCGCCGTGTTCTTCGCGGCGTCGCGCTCGGCCTCGGTCTCGACGCCGACTGGTTCGAACGGAACCTGACTGCCGAGCCGCTCGTGCTGTTCCGCATCTTCCGCTACCCGCCGATGCCACCCGAGGCCGAGACGTGGGGTGTGGGTGAGCACACCGACTACGGGCTCCTGACCATCCTCGGCCATGACGGATCAGGCGGTCTCGAAGTGCGCTCGACCGATGGGTGGATGTCGGTGACGGCCGACCCGGACGCGTTCGTCGTGAACATCGGCGACATGCTCGAGCGGATGACCGGCGGCGCGTACCGCTCCACTCCGCATCGCGTGCGCAACACGGGCGCCGCGCCCCGGCTGTCGTTCCCGTTGTTCCTCGATCCCGATTGGGACGCCGAGGTCTTGCCCGTCCCGTCGTTCGACGGACCGGGCGTCGATGACGCCGCGACGCGGTGGGATGGACGAAACGTGCACGAGTGGTCGGGCACCTACGGTGACTATCTGCTCGCGAAGGTCGGCAAGGTGTTCCCCGACCTTCACGCCCGGGTCGTCGACGACTGCTGAGCCTGTGCCGATAGGCGGCAGGTTCAATCGAGAGAGTGCCCTGTCTGCTGAGCCTGAGCCGAGACCAGCGGTCGGAGCGGCGACGCCGCGACACGCGTGCTGATCCACGTGAGCAGGGCGATCGCAGGGCGAGCGAGCACCAGTGCGACGAGCGCTCCGAGCGCGAGTCCAGCAATCACGTCGGTCGGGTAATGGGCTCCCACGTAGACACGGGTGAGATCCATGACCAGCGCCACCGCGAGCGCAGCCCATCCGTACCAACGATGTCGCAGGCGCCGGCTCGCGAGCAGCAGGCCGAACGCGATCGCCGCGGTCGCCGTGCCGTGGTCACTCGGGAACGAGAAGTCGGTCGTGCGATCGAGGAGCAGATGTGTGCCGTGCAGCATGACGGTCGGTCGCGCCCGGTCGATGGGCGCGCCGATCAGCTGGACGGCGACCGCGCCGACCAATGCCGCGGCGCCCGCCCACGCGACGGCCGCGACCGCGACCTCGGGCTCGTCGGCCGAACGCGCGTCCCACCAGGCGACGAGCAGCAGCAGCGCCGAGAGGGCGATGCCCCACACCGCGAAACCCGTGGCCGCGCCGTGCAGCCAGGTGGTGCGATCCGCGAGGTGGTTGACCCACCGAAAAGTCGTGTCGTCCATCTCGATCCTGGTCGAGGGTACGGCCGGACCTGCGCCGCGACGACGATGCATCGGTAAGGCGTCGGCAAATCTTCCCCTCGCGCCAGTCGCGCGATGGATACCGGTACGGTACGGAGGTGGGCGGCACCTTCAACGCACTGGCGACTTGCGTCGGTCGGGCATGGCTCATCCGGGTCGAGGGAATGCCGTCGATCCACGTTCGGGCTCGATGGCGCGTGCAATTGCGCGGCGTCATCAAGAAGGCCATCGCCGAAGAGCTCCAGTGTCCGAAACGCGCGGTGAAGATCCGGCTCTTCATCGGCGCGCCACGGAGCAACTACGAGAAGAAGCGAGCGCCGCGGCCCCGGTGACGCGGGCGATGCTCGACACCCAGGCAATACTCGGAGCATGGATCGCGTCGGCGCACTCATCCTTGCGGTCGGCACGATCTTGCTGATTGCGTTCAACGAGTCGCCGGTCGGCATGTTCCTGTTGATCCTGGTCGTTGTCGGCGCCCGTGCGGGTCTGCGCTTCGACGACGAGATCGCCTGGCAGACAGTGGCCGCGTCATCCGGTGGAGTACTCGTGATCTGGTTCCTGTTCTACGGCTGGATGAGCGAGTTCCCTGGCATCGACCACGGGGGCGGCTCGCAGCCGAGCGCGATCTGGTTCTTCGTCACGCTGCTCCTGGTGACGGCCGGTCTCGCGTACGTGGCACGGGAGCGGCCTGAGATCAGAGGCGCATGGACGACCGGAGCATGGGTCTGGTTCGTGCTGACCATGTGGCCGGAGTCGCATGTTCGTGCCTCGAGCGGCTGGAACTTCTCGTTCGCGGCCTTTGGCGTCATCGGACTGGGGGTCATCGGAGTGTGCGAGATCGTCCGATCACTGTCGCATCCCGTGGGACGATCGCACCGCAAATAGGGACGATTTGCCCATCGACTCGGTCGTCGGAGTCCGTCAGCGTGGTCGGGGTGTTGCGCCAGCTCGATTCCGGACCATGCCGTACCCATACCGTGATGGCGTCGTACGGCGGC
>JAYTFP010000199.1:0-9248 GCA_043734285.1 Acidimicrobiaceae bacterium | reverse complement strand
GCGAAGATCTTCAACCAGAGCAACAAGGTCGAGGGCAAGTTGGCCGACGGCACCGAGTACCGCGTCGTGTTCGCTCGTGAGTACAGCGACGAGCTCACGACACTGCTGCTCGATCACCACGTCGAGACGAGCGGCGACAACGAGGACAGTTCGGTCCTCGAGACGCTGCTCACCGACTTCTTCCCGACGCTGATGATCATCGGGGTGTTCTTCTGGTTCGTCACGCAGATGCAGGGTGGTGGACGGGCCAACAAGTTCGGCCAGGCTCGTCTTCGCCGGGCGAAGAGCAGCACGGGCGTCACCTTCGCCGACGTCGCGGGCGTCGACGAGGCGGTCGAGGAACTCCTCGAGATCAAGGACTTCCTGGCCGACCCCGATCGCTTCCGCACGTTGGGCGCGAAGATCCCCCGGGGCGTGCTCCTGGTCGGGCCGCCGGGTACCGGCAAGACGCTGCTGGCGAAGGCGGTCGCGGGCGAAGCCGGCGTGCCGTTCTTCACGATCTCGGGTTCGGACTTCGTCGAGATGTTCGTCGGCGTGGGCGCGTCACGCGTCCGTGACCTCTTCAAGCAGGCGAAGGCCGCGGCGCCGTCGATCGTGTTCGTCGACGAGATCGATGCGGTCGGACGCCACCGCGGCACCGGCATGGGCGGCGGTCACGACGAACGCGAGCAGACGCTCAACCAGCTGCTCGTCGAGATGGACGGCTTCGAGGCCACCACGGGCGTGTTGCTCATGGCCGCGACGAACCGTCCCGACATCCTCGATCCCGCGCTCCTCCGACCCGGGCGATTCGACCGCCACGTCATCGTCGACGCGCCCGATCTGCGCGGACGCGAGGCGATCCTCGCTGTGCACTCGCGCAACAAGCCGGTATCGAAGGACGTCGACCTCTCGGTGTTGGCGCGCCGAACGCCGGGGTTCACCGGCGCGGATCTCGCGAACGTGATCAACGAAGCCGCGTTGATGTGCGGACGCCGCCACGGCGACGTGATCGGGATGATCGACGTGAACCAGGCCGTCGACCGCGTGATCGCCGGGCCCGAACGCAAGAGCCGGGTCATGTCGGACCGCGAGAAGTCGATCACCGCGTACCACGAGGCCGGTCACGCGCTCGTCGGGCACCTGCTGCCCAACGCCGATCCGATCCACAAGGTCTCGATCGTCGCTCGTGGCCGCGCCCTCGGCTGGACGCTCAGCCTGCCGCTCGAGGATCGCCAGACGCACAGCCGCTCCGAACTCATCGACCGGTTGGCGATGATGCTCGGTGGGCGTACGGCCGAGGAGTTGGTCTTCGACGAGGTGACGACCGGAGCATCCGACGACATCGAACGCGCGACGCGACTCGCAACGTCGATGGTCACCGAGTTCGGTATGAGTGACGTGATCGGTCCCAGGCGCCTGACGCAGTCCGAGGACGAGCAGTACCTCCCGCGCGGGAGCGGCGCCGCGAACGAGCTGTCCGACGACGTGGCCTCGCAGGTCGACGCCGAGGTCAAGCGGCTACTCGACGACGCCCATGACGACGCGCGTCGCATCCTGACCGATCAACGCGCCACACTCGACGCGATTGCCGCAGCGCTCGTCGAGCGCGAGACCCTCGACGAGGACGACCTCGTCGCGCTGTTCGAGTTGCACGGAGTGTGAGATGACCGATCTGAACGTGCCCGATCCGCTGCCGCTGGCGGGCGACCTCTCGCCCGAGGTCGACATGGCGCGCATCGAGAAGGCGGTCGCCGAGATCCTCGCGGCGATCGGCGAGGATCTCGACCGCAACGGCATCCGCGACACGCCGGCGCGCGTCGCTCGAATGTTCGCCGAGACCTGCGGCGGCCTGCACGAAGATCCGGCGCGGCATCTCAAGGTCACTTTCGACGAAGACCACGACGAGATGATCATGGTTCGCGACATCCCGATCTACTCGTTGTGCGAGCACCATCTCGTTCCGTTCTTCGGCACGGCGAGCATCGCCTACATCCCGAACGAAGACGGGCGCATCACCGGGCTCTCGAAACTCGTTCGTCTCGCCGACGGGTTCGCGAAGCGCCCGCAGGTGCAGGAGCGGCTGACCACGCAGATCGCCGACGCGATCGACACCGCGCTCGCGCCGCGAGGCACGCTGGTGCTCATCGAAGCCGAGCACCTGTGTATGTCCATGCGGGGTGTGCGTAAGCCCGGAGCGACAACGGTGACCTCGGCGGTGCGGGGGATCTTCCGCACGGATCCGTCGACTCGGGCCGAGGCGATGCGCCTCGCGGGCCGGTGAGAGCGTGCGCCGAGAGGCGGCACGCTCCATCGAGACAGTGCCCGCGAAGCGTGCGCCGATAGGCGGCACGCTCCATCAGGAGAGCGCCCGGTCGGCGGAGTCGACCCCCTCCTCTCGATTTGACAGGCCCCGCTACGCTGGCGGCTCGTGGTACCGCAGGTCATGGGGATCCTCAACGTGACGCCTGATTCGTTCAGCGACGGCGGTCGTCATCTCGAGTTCGAGGCAGCGGTGGCGCGTGGCATCGAGATGCTCGGCGAGGGCGCCGACCTCATCGACGTCGGCGGCGAATCCACCCGCCCCGGTGCCGATCCCGTGTCGATCGACGACGAACTCGCACGGGTGGTTCCCGTCATCGCAGCGCTCGCCGCTGCCGGGGCGACGACCTCGGTCGACACCCGCCATGCAGAGGTGGCTCACGCGGCAGTCGACGCCGGGGCGACGATCCTCAACGATGTCAGCGCGTCATTGTGGGCGGTCGCTGCCGAGCGGCGCGTCGGTTGGATCGCGATGCACATGGCGGGTGACCCATCGACGATGCAACACGACCCGCGTTACGACGACGTCGTCACCGAAGTGCGTGAGTTCCTCGTCGAGCGCGCGGCCACGGCCACCGCGGCGGGCGTCGATCGCGTCTGGATCGACCCGGGCTTCGGGTTCGGCAAGACGCCGCGCCACAACATCGAACTCGTCGCTTCGATCGGAGAGCTGGTGGCAACGGGCGTTCCGGTCGCCGTCGGCGTGAGCCGCAAGTCGACGCTCGGCGTGCTCGCCGCAGCGTCCGACCGCCGCGTCGGTCTCGATGCCGGCGAGTCCACCCCTCTCGACGACCGGCTCGCACCTGGGCTCGCGATGGCGACCTGGGCGATGAGCTCTGGCGTCTCGATGATCCGGGTGCACGACGTCCGAGCCCATGTGCAGGCGGCGCTTGTCGTCGCCGGCTCCATACCCCCGCTGCCGCGAGTGCAGCCTAGTTAGAGGACGTTCGATGGCTGCGAAGGGCAAATGGGCGCAGGGCATCAAGCCGCGCCACTTCTGCTGGGTGATCCAGGATCGACTGGCGATCTGCGAACGTCCGGGTGGGTACGGCTCGAACCATCGCCGCGTGCGGCGACAGGAAGAGATCATCTGGATCCGCGAGCAGGGCTTCTCGCCGGTCATCAGCCTGATCCAGGCTCCCCACAACCTGCACAACTACGACGAGCTGTCGGTGCAGTGGCGGCACCGCCCGTTCGCGATGGTCGAGGACCATCCGAAGTTCCTCGCCGAGGTCTATCCCGAGATGAAGTCGCTGCTCGACGGGGGAGCGAAGCTGCTCTATCACCAGGACGAGCTCGGCGATCGCCTCATCGGGCTGATGGCGGGCTACCTCGTCTGGGCGGGTCTGGTCACCGAGCAGCCGCGGGCGATCTTCCTGCTCGAGCACATCACTTCTCGCCAGCTCGGCCCTCCGGGACGCGAGATCGTGGCCGTCGCCGCGAGGCTCGCGGCCGAGGGCGGCGGCGCCTGAGGTGGCCGCTTCGATCGGCGGGGCCGACCGGATCGAGATCCGCGGCCTGCGCGCACTCGGTGTGTGCGGCGCGCTGCCCGAGGAGCAGAACCGCCCCCAGCCGTTCGAGATCGATCTCGACGTCGAGGCCGACCTGAGCGTGGCGGGCCGGTCCGATCGGCTCGATGACACGGTCGACTACGGCGGACTGTGCGCTGCGGTCGAGGCGGTCGTCGTCGGCGAGCGGTTCCAGTTGATGGAGCGCCTCGCCGCACGCATCACCGAGGTCGTGCTCGCGGATGCCCGCGTGCTCGCCGTGACGGTCATCGTCCGAAAGCTCCGCCCCCCGGTCGCTCAGCAGCTCGAGACCTCGGGTGTGCGCTTGCGGCGGACCCGCGACTGATGCGGAAGGAGCGATGAGGACGTTCCTCGGGCTCGGCTCGAACCTGGGCGACCGGCGCGCCTATCTGCGTGACGCGATCGAATCCCTGCCCGACGTCGTTGCGATCTCGCCCGTCTACGAGACCGATCCAGTCGGCGGACCCGAGCAGCAGCCGTACCTCAATCTCGTGGTCGAGCTCGACACCGAGCTCACCCCGACGGCGCTGCTGAGCGTCTGTCATCGGATCGAATCCGCGGCCAACCGCGTGCGCGACGAGCGCTGGGGCCCGCGGACGCTCGACATCGACATCATCTGGATGGAGGATGTCACGCTCGCCGGTGAACGGCTCACCGTTCCCCATCCGCGCTGGCGGCAGCGCAAGTTCGTCCTCGCGCCGATGCGCGACCTCGCGCCCGATCTGGTGACGGCGTCCGACGTCGAGCAGGCCGACGGAAGGGTGTGGCCGGTCGAGGGTCTCGCATGAGCGGCTTGATCCAGAGCGTGCGCATCATCGGTGGTGGACGTGCGGGCTCGGCGTTCGCGCTGGCGCTCCGCGAGGCCGGGATCGACGTGGACGGCCCGTGGGGCCGCGATGTCGATCCGTCTGGCGCTACCCGGAATGTCGATCTCGTGTTGCTGTGCGTGAGCGACGCGGCGGTTGCCGAGGTCGCCTCGCGGATCGACCCGAGTCCCGATGTGGTGATCGCGCACATCGCGGGCTCGTTGGGTCTCGATGTGCTCGAGCCGCATGTTCGCCGTGCGTCGTTGCACCCGGTGGTGTCCCTGCCCGACGGTCCGACCGGCGCGCCACGGTTGCTCGGCGGCGCGACGTTCGTGGTCAGCGGTGATCCCGGCGTGACTGCGATCGTCGAGGCGCTCAATGGCCGAGCCGTCGTCGTCCCCGACGCTGACCGGGTGCTGCACCACGCCGCGTGCTGCGTCGCGTCCAATCACGTGGTCGCACTGATGGGCCAGGTCGAGCGACTCGCCGAGCAGGTGGGCGTGCCGGCCGACATGTACTACGAACTCGCGACCGGCTCGTTGGCCAACGCTCAGGCGCTCGGGGCTGCCGAGGCGCTCACCGGCCCGGCGGCCCGCGGCGATCTCGTCACGATCGAGCGGCACCTCGCCGCGCTCGATCCGTCGGAGCGGCCCGGCTACGAGGCGATGGTCGAGATGGCGCGGCGCTTGGCCGATGAGCGCGACGGTGGTGTCCAGTGAAGCTCCTCACGACGGTCGCCGAACTGCGGTCCGAGCTCGATGACGCGCGCCAGTCGTTCGTTCCTGTCGGGTTCGTGCCCACCATGGGCTGGCTTCACGACGGCCACACGTCGTTGATCGCCAGTGCACGAGCGGAATGCGATCCCGTCGTGACCTCGATCTTCGTGAACCCGCTCCAATTCGGTGTCGGTGAAGATCTCGACGCCTATCCCCGCGATCTCGAACGCGACTCACGAGCCGCCTCCGCGGCGGGCACCGACATCCTCTTCGTTCCTTCGGTCGAGGAGATGTATCCGGAGGCGGTCATGACGACGGTCAGCGTGGCGGACATCTCGGCCCACATGGAGGGAGCGTCGCGACCCACACACTTCGCAGGAGTCGCCACGGTCGTGGCGAAGTTGTTCTCGATCGTGGGACCGTGCCGCTCGTACTTCGGCGAGAAGGACTACCAACAGCTCGCGGTGATCCGGCGAATGGCGAGTGACCTGTCGATGCCCGTCGACGTCGTGGGCTGCCCGACCACCCGCGCCGACGACGGGCTCGCGCTGTCGAGCCGCAACGTCTATCTGAGCGAACCCCAGCGCGCTGCCGCCCCGGTGTTGCATCGCGCGCTCGCGGCCGGCGCCGCAGCCGTCGGCGCAGGCGAGTCCGATCCACAGGCGGTGGTCGAGCTGATGCGAGCGATCGTCACGTCAGAACCGCTCGCGGAGCTCGACTACTTCGAAGTCGTCGACGCCCGCACTCTCGAACGTCGGACGACCTGCGACGCGACGAGCCGTCTGCTCGGAGCGGTGCGGTTCGGCACCACGCGGCTCATCGACAACGTCGGTGTCGAGACGATGTCCATCAAGCCCGCTGGAGCTCCGTCGTGAGCGAGCTCGACGTGCTCGTGCTCGGCAGCGGTGTCGCCGGTCTCTCGGCAGCGGTGCAGGCCGCGAAGGGCGAGGGTTTGAAAGTCGGCGTGCTGACCAAGGCAGCGCTCGACCAGGCGACGACCCGCTTTGCGCAGGGCGGAGTCGCTGCCGCGCTGTCGGGTGATCAGGAGGAGACCGACCTCCACCTCGCCGACACGCTCGCGGCGGGTGTGGGGCTCTGTGACATCGAGGCCGTGCGCGTGCTGGTCGACGAAGGCCCCGGACGCGTGCTCGATCTGATCGCGCTCGGTGCGCGGTTCGATCGCGACGCGCACGGCGAGCTCGAGCTGGCCCGCGAAGGCGGACACTCGGTGCCGCGCGTCGTGCATGCGGGGGGCGCGGCGACCGGCGCGGAGATCGAGCGAGCGCTCGTCGAGGCGGTGCGCGAGCGCGTGAGCACGATCCATGAGCAGTGCTTCGCGCTCGAACTGCTGGTCGAGTCGGGCCGCTGTGTGGGCGTGACCGCGGTCGGCCCCGACGGCGTGCCGTTCGAGGTGCGGGCTCGTCACACGCTGATCGCCACGGGCGGCGCGGGGCAGCTGTTCGCGGTGACGACCAACCCGCCGGTCGCGACCGGCGACGGTGTGGCGATGGCGCTTCGCGCGGGAGTGGCGGTGGCCGACCTCGAGTTCTTCCAGTTCCATCCCACCGCGCTCGATCACCCGTCGATGCCCCGGCCGCTGCTGTCGGAAGCACTGCGAGGGCACGGTGCGTTGATACGCGACGCGCGGGGCGAACGGTTCATCGACGAGCTGTTGCCCCGCGACGTGGTGTCCCGCGCGATCACGGCGCGCATGATCGAGGAGGGCAGCGATCACGTGTGGCTCGACGCGACCGTGCTCGACCATTTCGAGCTGCGCTTCCCGACGATCGCGGCCGACCTGGCCATGGCCGGGCTCGACCCGTCGGCCGACTACCTGCCCGTCGCGCCGGCCGCGCACCATCAGTGCGGCGGCATCGTCACCAATCTTCACGGCGCCTCGTCGATGCGAGGGCTGTGGGCCGCGGGCGAAACGAGTTGCTCGGGCGTGCACGGCGCGAACCGCCTCGCGTCGAACTCGTTGCTCGAGGGCATGGTCTTCGGGGCGCGGGTGATCGAGGCGATTGCCGGCGGCGCCGACCTCCCCGAGATCAGCGGCGCGTTGCGTTGCGTGTTGGGCGGCGGGACGACCGAGCTCGTGATCGGAGGGCGTCCCCTGATGCGGCCGATGCTGCCCCTCGGCGCCACCAACGGACCGCTCGCGCCCGACGTGATCCGCGAGATGCGCCACACGTTGCAGCGGGCGATGACACTGCACGCCGGGGTGTTGCGGACCGCCGATTCGCTCGCCGAAGCGCACAAGGTCGTCGACGAAGTGGCGGCGGGGCTCCCCGAGCACTCGACCGATCCCGCGACCTGCGAGCTGCAGAACCTGCTCGAGGTCGGGTCTGCGTTGTTGACCGCGGCCTCGGTACGCGAGGAGAGCCGAGGCTCGCACACGCGCTCGGACCATCCACTCGCGCAGGAGTCCTTCCGGTGTCGCCTCGTGACAGGTGGCGACCCGGCTGCCCTCGCGTCGGGTGCGGCAAGCTAGAGCCATGTCCGTGTTTCACGAACCCCCCATCAGTGCCGTGCGCGAGGCCGTGACACGAGCGCTGGCTGAAGACCTCACGCCGCTCGGTGACCTCACGTCGTCGATCCTCGATCCCACCGCGACGACCGTCGCGCGCTTCGTCGCCCGCGAGGCGGGTCGCCTGGCCGGCACCGCGTGCGCGACCGAGGCGTTCGGTCAACTCGACTCGGCGATCGAGGTCGAATGGTCGGCGCACGACGGTGATGCGATCGGCGTGGGCACGCTCATCGGTGTCGTGCACGGTCGGCTGATCCCGGTGCTGATCGCCGAGCGGACGGCACTGAACTTCCTCGGTCACCTCTCGGGAATCGCCACGCTCACCTCGAAATACGTCGAGGCCGCAGCCCGCGGCGGCAGCGCCCGCGTCTGGGACACGCGCAAGACCACGCCGGGTCTGCGCTCACTCGAGAAGGCAGCGGTGCGCTCCGGTGGCGGGCGAAACCATCGGGCGAACCTGAGCGACTGGGTCATGCTCAAGGACAACCACCTGACCGGCATCGGAATCACCACGGCGGTCGCGAGGTGCCTCGACCTGTGGCCGGGACGCACGATCCACGTCGAGTGCGACCACCTCTCGCAGATGATCGAGGCGATCGAGGCCGGAGCGACCGCGGTGCTGCTCGACAACATGAGTCCCGACCAGGTGCGTCATTGTGTCGCCGAGGCCCGCCGACTCGCGTTGGCCGGACACCGGTGCCTGCTCGAGGTGTCCGGTGGCGTCACACTCGAGACGATCGGTGAGTTCGCCGGCACCGGCGTCGACCAGATCTCGGTCGGCCGCCTCACCAGCTCGGCACCGGTGCTCGACATCGGTCTCGACATCGCGTGACCGGCATCATGGGACAATTCCGGTCGACTCGTGACGACGAGAGGAGCGAACCGTGCTGCTCGCCATCGATGTAGGCAACACCCAGACCGTGATCGGCCTCTACGGCAACGGCGACGCGAGCCATGAGCTGCTCGACCACTGGCGTCTGGCGACGAACGCCGAGCGCACCTCCGACGAGCTGGCGTTGATGATCGGCGAGTTCCTGCGGTCGGCCGGATATGACTGGCGCGCCGAGGTCGACGGCGTGGCCATCAGCTCGGGTGTGCCGATGGTGATCCACGAGCTGCGGCGGATGTGCGAGCGGTACCTCTCGATCCAGCCGGTGGTGCTCGGCACCGGAGTGAAGACCGGCATGCCGGTGCTCTACGACAACCCGAAAGAGGTCGGTGCCGACCGCATCGCCAACGCCGTCGGCGCGTACGACCTCTACGGCGGACCGACGATCGTCGTCGACTTCGGCACGGCGACCACGTTCGACGTGATCAGCGCGGCCGGCGAGTACCTCGGCGGCGCGATCATCCCGGGCATCGAGATCAG
>JAYTFP010000198.1:0-6310 GCA_043734285.1 Acidimicrobiaceae bacterium | reverse complement strand
GGTGGTGGCCGGCTGTCTTGTCGAAAACAGTGTTGTCGGAGGTGGGTGACGAGGCGGTTGCCGACGATTTGGCCGTGGCGGTCGAGGAACGTGAAGTGCTGATTGCCATCGGCGATGACGGTCCAGCCATGGTGGTGCACGAGCGAGTGATGCCAGGAGCACAGCGACACCATGTTGTCGAGGTCTGTGAGCCCGTTGTTCTCCCAGAACTGCACGTGATGCGCGTGCACGTAATGCTTCTGGGAGCAGCCGGGCACGGCGCAGCCTTTGTCACGGAAGCGGAGGGCGCGGCGTTGGTCACGGTTCGCGAGGCGGAACTGGCGCCCCAACTTGAGTGGCACACCGTCGCGGTGCCAGAGCAGTTCGAGGGTGCCTTCCTCAGCGAGACGCCGCACGAGTTCGGGTGTGACATCAGGACCGTTGTCGATGCGGCATGTCGAATCCAACCGCAAATGCCCGGTCATCAGCGTTTCGAGGTCGATGAGCACGGTCACGGTGAATGGTTCACCACCAGGCCGGGTGAGACGCCGGTGATGACCGACATCGAGGATCATGGCGGCCATGCGCCGGCAGATCTCGCTGACGGGAACGGGGGTGCGGCGCAGGTCGTCGTCGAGCTCATCGTCACTCAACTGCTCGCGTTCACCGGCGCGTCGCGCGGCTTGGTAGGCGGCGTCGACGAGGGCGCCTACCTCAGCGGGGAGTTTCGAGCGGTTGCACCAGTCGCCTTGCTCGTTGTGATGAGAGTTCCAGAAGAAGTCGTCATCATGGGACTCGGGTGGTGTGGGGCGCAGGTCACGAAACTTCGACAACACCCGCGCCGTCTGATTCGGCGTCGCCGTGGTGACGATCAACGCGAGTTCGGTGTCGATCTCAGGAGACGCGACCTTCGCGGCGATCGCGGCGACACCGGTGGACACTTCACCCGCCCGGGCGTGTGCCATCACCGTCGGCATCACCTCGACCTTCGTCGCGACGCGGGCGATCGCGAGTGCTTCACCAGTCGTGTAACCGCAGTTCACCGACAACCAGTGCGACACGGATTTCCAGTCGCCCTGGTTCCAGCGTGGATCGGCGGTGAACTCGGCGACGAGGTCGACGATCTCAGCCCCCGCGGCGTGCACCCGGGCCGCCCGGACACGAATCGCATCCGCGAGGTTCTCGAGGTGGCGCTCGATGTCGACCGGCTCGTCCATGGCGACATCCTACCCCACCAATACGAACGTATGTTCGATTCAGGCAAGTACTCCAAGAATCTTCAAGTGTCGTCACCGCCGCTTGCGCGACTGCCGGCGGGCTCGAACAGGTTTCGCCGCTTCGACCCGCGACTCGTACGCGTTCCGCGGCGCGCTGGCGGGTTCGATCCGAACCCCATCGGCCTCGGATGCTGACGCTACGGTGACGCGGTGGTGAACGGGGGATTGCGAACTCGACGAGAGGTGCTTGCCGCGGGCATGGCCGGAGGCGCCGCGGCGCTCGCCGCCGCGTGCTCGTCGACGGTGAAGACGGCGACCGCCGTCAAACCCGCCGGCTCGGACATCGGCGCGATCGAGCACTTCGTGTTCCTGATGCACGAGAACCGCTCGTTCGATCACTACTTCGGTTCGTATCGAGGGGCCCGCGGATTCGACGACCACAAAGGGTCCGACCTCGGAGCCTTTGCCCCGGCGTGGTCGACCGGGCCAGCCACCGCGAATGGACGCCTGCTGCCGTTCCATCTCGACACCCAGACCACGAACGCGTCGTGCACGTATGACCTCTCGCACGAGTGGTCGGCGCAGCATGCGTCGTGGAACGGCGGGAAAATGGACCGCTTCGTCGCGACGCACGTGTCCGATCAGTTCGACGGCCCCGAGCACGGGCAGCTCACCATGGGTTATTACACCCGAGACGACCTGCCCTTCTATTACTCGCTCGCCGACGCGTTCACCCTGTGCGATGGGTATCACTGTTCGGTACTCGGCCCGACCCACCCGAACCGTCTGTACTCGCTGTCGGGCACGCTCGATCCTGCCGGCACCGCGGGCGGACCCGTCATCATCACCAACGTCGGAAATCCCACGAAGTTCAGCGTCTCGTGGGAGACGATGCCCGAGCGACTGAGCGCCGAGGGTGTGTCGTGGAAGGTGTACAACCCGACCGGACCGACCTACCGCCCCGAGAGCGACCAGGTGATGTTCTGGTCCGACAACATGTTGCTGTACTTCAAGCAGTTCTCCGATCCGTCGACGGCGCTGCACAAGCAGGCATTCGGCTCGACGTTCACCGAGGACTTCGCCCGCGACGTGGCGTCAGGCAACCTCCCGCAAGTGTCGTGGATTGTCCCGCCGATCGGGTACGACGAGCACCCGCCCGCACCGCCGGCGCTCGGCGAGTGGTTCAGCCACCAAGTGCTCCAGGCGCTCGTCGCGAGCCCGTCCGTGTGGGCCAAGACGGCGTTCTTCATCATGTACGACGAGAATGACGGGTTCTTCGACCACGTCTCGCCACCGGTGCCGCCTGCCGGCACGGCCGGCGAGTACCTGACCGTCGATCCGCTGCCGACCTTCGCCAAGGGCGTGGCCGGGCCGATCGGCCTCGGCGTACGGGTGCCGATGCTGGTTGTCTCGCCGTTCTCGGCCGGGGGTTACATCAACTCCGACACGTTCGACCACACGTCACAACTGCGACTACTCGAGACGCGTTTCGGTGTCGAGGTCCCGAACCTGTCCGACTGGCGGCGCTCGGTGACGGGCGACCTGACCTCGGCGTTGACGGCTGCGGTGACGACCGCGGTGCCGAAGCTGCCGGACACGCCGCAGCACCCGGCGCTGATCGACGCGCAATGCACGCCCGACCAGATCACGCTCGAGCACAACGCTCCGATGGCGGCTTACCCGGTGCCACCGAACCAGACGATGCCGACACAAGAATCCGGGCAGGCGAAGCGAGTCGCACCCCGGACGGGCCGTAGCGTGTAGGTATCCGGTTGTGAAGGAGGCCCACGTGGTCGCAGAGATTTTTGGTGAGCAGGGGATCATCGTGATCGGGCTGATCCTGATCTTCCTCTTCGGCGGATCGAAGCTCCCCGCACTCGCGCGGTCGCTCGGCCAGGCGAAGAAGGAGTTCAAGGACGGCTTCGACGAGTCGGAGGCAGAAGCCAAGGCTGAGGCTGAGGCGAAGGCGAAGGCAGAGGCGAAGGCCGACGTGAAGGCCAAGCCTGAGGCCGAGCTCGAACCGCCCGTCTGAGGGTGCTGCCAGCGATGAAATGCTGTCTCGGGGGGTCGGGGCGCTAGCGTTTCCTTCAGGGGAGATCGGAGCGCTGCCAACATGAATGACGGTCTCGAGCGGTGTCCAGCGGACACCGACCCCGACAAGCTGGTCGATCTCTTGCGCCGCGACGGCGCTGTGGTGGTCGAAGAACTTCTCGATCCCGCGCAGGTCGCGAGCATCAACGAGGAGATCGAGCCGCACGTGGCACACCGCGCCCCGGGCTTCCACCACTCGCCTGACGACGTGTTCTACGGCTCGAACACCAAGCGCGTCCAGGGTCTTGCTTGGAAGAGTCCGACGTTCGTCGACTCGATCCTGCTGAACCCGACGCTGCTCGACGTTGCCGACCGGCTGCTGCTCTCGTCGTGCGGCAACTACTGGATGAGCCAGGCCGAGACGATCTACATCGGACCGGGCAATGAAGCTCAGGAGCTGCACCGCGACGATCTCAACTGGGGTCCCGCCGCCCGACTCGGCATCGACCTCCAGATCTCGATCCTGACTGCGGTCGGCGACTACGACGCCGATGCCGGCGCGACCGTGGTCATCCCGGGGAGCCATCTCTGGCCACTCGATCAGCCGGTCGATCGCGCCGACGCGAGACCCGTCGAGCTCGAAGAGGGCAGCTCGCTCCTCTACCTCGGCAGCGTGGTGCACGGCGGCGGTCGCAATGTCACCGCCGACCGGTGGCGCAAGGGCATCTACGTGAGTTATCTGCTCGGCTGGCTCACGCCGGAAGAGGCGGTCGCCATGTCACTGACACCCGAACGCGCGGACGCGCTGCCGCAACGTGCCCGCGAACTCCTCGGATGGTCGAGCCTGCACGGTTCGACGAAGTCGGAAGGCGCCGAGGGCGCTCTCCAGCTCTGGCAGCTCGACGAGCAGGATCTCGAGCGCATGGACGGCCTGTTCACGCATCGCTGATGCACGATGACCGAGCGATCATCGAGCGCCGGCTGGCACGGGTCGTCCGCGAGAAGATCATCCCGGCGATCCATCCGTTCTCGGCGCCGCTGAACGTCACCGCGTGGCACGCGCCGGGCGAGCCCCCGACCGTCGACGAGGCCATCGCCGCTGCCTACGAGCCGTTCTCGGTGGGCGGACGTTGGGGTCGTCCGTGGAGCACCACGTGGTTCCGGTTCGACGGCGCCGTACCTGCGGAGTGGACCGGCCGCGAGGTCGTCGCGACGCTCGACCTGGGGTTCGGCGTCGAGATCGGATTCCACGCCGAGGGACTGATCTGGAGCCAAGGAGCGGATGGTCGGTGGGCGCCGTGGCGTGGGCTGCACCCGCTGAACCACGAGATCGCGGTCGCAGCGTCTGCTGTCGGTGGTGAGACGGTGTCGTACCTCGTCGAGGCCGCGGCGAATCCGTCGCTCACCGCGCACCTGCCGAACCCGAACAGCGATCTTTCCACCGCGGGACAGGACCCGATCTACCGACTGCAGGCCGCGTCGCTGCGCGTGATCGACGCGGACGTGTACGGCTACCGCGAAGACATCCGCGCGCTGCACGACCTGACGCACGAGTTGCCTGACGACCAACCGCGCTACCACGAGATCCTCCGCGCGCTCGAGCGCAGCCTCGACGTGCTCGTCCTCGACGATGTCGCCGGCTCGGCCGTCGCGGCCCGTGCCGAACTTGCGGAGGTGCTCGCGCGCCCGGCGAACGCGTCGGCGCACCGCATCTCGGCGATCGGCCACGCGCACATCGACTCGGCGTGGTTGTGGCCGCTGCGCGAAACGATCCGCAAGTGCTCGCGCACCTTCTCGAACGTGCTGCGCCTGATGGACGACTACCCCGAGTTCAAGTTCGGGTGTTCGCAGGCGGTGCAGTACCAGTGGATGGCCGACCGCTTCCCGACGATCCTCGCCGAGATCACCGAGCGCGTCGCCGAGGGACGGTGGCTGCCGATCGGTGGCATGTGGGTCGAGGCCGACGTGAACCTCGCCGGCGGTGAGGCGCTGATCCGCCAGTTCACGCACGGTCAACGGTTCTTCGAGGAGCACTTCGGCGTGACGTGCACCGAGGCGTGGCTGCCCGACGTCTTCGGCTATCCGGCGAGCCTTCCGCAGATCATCCGGCTCGCGGGCATCGACCGCTTCCTCACGCAGAAGCTGTCGTGGAACACGACCAACCGCTTTCCGCATCACACGTTCTGGTGGGAGGGCATCGACGGGTCGACGGTCTTCAGCCACTTCCCGCCGGTCGAGACCTACAACGCGAACTTCTACGGTGGCGAGCTCGCGCACGCGGTGCGCACCTTCCGCGACAAGGGCCGGGCCACGAGATCGCTGATGCCGTTCGGGTGGGGCGACGGTGGTGGTGGCCCGACGAAGCAGATGCTCGAGCAGTACCGCCGAGTGCGCGACCTCGAGGGATCACCGCGCGTCGAGATCGAGTCGCCCGAGCAGTTCTTCGACGAGGCGATCGCCGACTACCCCGACGCGCCGCGCTGGGTCGGCGAGCTCTATTTCGAGATGCACCGCGGCACGTTCACGAGTCAGGCGAAGACGAAGGCCGGCAACCGTCGTTGCGAGCTGCTGCTGCGCGAGGCCGAGCTGTGGGCGACGACGGCGGCCGTGCAGGCCGGAGCGCCGTATCCGGCAGCGGACCTCGATCGTCTGTGGAAGGTCGTACTGCTCCACCAGTTCCACGACATCCTGCCGGGCTCGTCGATCGCCTGGGTCCACCGCGAGACAGAGGCCGCTCACGCCGAGGTCGCCGCCGAACTCGAGGCGATCATCGAGCGCTCGCTCCGGGCCATCGCCCCGGCGACCCCGATGATCGCCAACGCTGCGCCGGTCTGGCGGCACGAGGTTGCGGTGTTCGATCGGGATGACATCGGGGAGGGCATGCCGCACTCGCAGTCGCTCTCCGATGGTCGAGTTGCCGCGTGGATCGAGGCTCCCCCCAACGGACTCGGCTCGGTGACGAAGCCACGTTTCGGCATCGGCGAGGATCCGAACGTGATCGCGACCGACCGGTCGCTCGCGACCAACTGGATCTCGGTCATCCTCGACGACGACGGGTTGATCTCGTCGATGGTCGATCTCGG
>JAYTFP010000197.1:0-3772 GCA_043734285.1 Acidimicrobiaceae bacterium | reverse complement strand
CGGCGTCCTGCTCGAACACCGACAAGTGGACGTTGCCGTCGCCGGCGTGCCCACAGCCCACGACGAGCGATCCGCGTGCCTGCGCGAGGCCGGCGACCGCGGCCATGTACTGCGGGATCGACGCGCGGGGCACCCCCATGTCGAGGATGTCGTCGGCGCCTGCCGCCTTGGCGGTCCAGAACGCCTTCTCGCGCGCCTCGATCAACTGTGCACCCGAAGACGACGGAAGCACGTAGACGTCGAGTGCGCCGAGCTCGGCGAGCAAGATCGCGAGCTCTTCGGTGTTCTCGTCGAGGCGGTCGCTGCGCCGATCCTCGAGCACGACGACGAGATACGCGAGTGCCTGCGCCTTGACCGCCGGGTCGACGCCGAGCTCGACCCCGTGGCTCGTCGTGATCGCGTCCATCGTGATCACGTCGATGTACTCGACGAGCAGCGGGCCGATACCACTCGCGACGATCTTCGGGACCGCCGCGGTCACGTCGCCCAGGGTCGCGAACGGCGCCAGCACGGTCTCCGCGAACGCGAGTCGCGGGGAGAGCCGGAGGATCACTTCGGTGACGAGCGCGAGCGTTCCCTCGGATCCGACGATGAGCTGCGTGAGGTCGTAGCCGGTCGTCGCCTTCACGAACTTGCCGCCGGTACGGATCACCTCACCGGTGCCGAGCACCGCTTCGAGGCCGAGGACCTGGTGGCGGGTCACGCCGTACTTCACGGCGCGCATCCCGCCGGCGTTGGTCGCGACGTTGCCGCCGAGGCTCGCGGAGCTCTCGCCCGGAAAGACGGGGTACACGAGACCGTGAGGCCGGACGGCCTGATCGAGCTGGTCGAGGGTGACGCCGGGTTGCACGACCGCGACGTGGTTGTCGAGATCGATCTCGATGATCTCGTTCATGCGCTCGAACGCCACGACGATACCGCCCTCTACGGGGATGCACGCGCCGGAGAGTCCCGTGCCCGAACCTCGTGCAGTGAGCGGGACACCTGCACCGACCGCGAGCTCGACCACGCGCGCAACTTCCGTCGTCGTCGTCGGCCGCACGACTGCGAGCGGGCGCTGCGCGATCGCGGTCAGCGCCTCGTCGTGCGTGAAGTCGTCGTGAACCGCCTCACCGGCCGAGACCGCGCCGCGGCCGACGACGTCGGTGAGTGCCTCGACGATGTCGGACATACCCGTCCTTCCGACGCACCCCGCGCCCTTCGCGCCGATTCCGGTGCGCAGCCCGCACGATGGTCGCAGCGAGCCGACGAGTCAAGGCCGGCAGTTGGGGCCATGATGTCGACGGCGCGTTCCGGCCCTACCGTGACGTAGAAGTCCACGTCTTTGGAGGATGAGATGCGAACCCCGTTGTGTGACGCTTTCGGGATCGAGTATCCGATCTTTGCCTTCACGCACTGCCGCGATGTCGTCGTGGCGGTCAGCAAGGCCGGGGGGCTCGGTGTGCTGGGTGCGGTGGGCTTCAGTCCCGAGCAGCTCGAGATCGAGCTCGACTGGATCGACGAGCACGTGGGCGGCAAGCCCTACGGCGTCGACACCGTGATGCCACAGAAGGCGGTCGACGTGCACGGCGGCGACACCGAGGAGCTCCTGGCGCAGATCCGCTCGATGATCGACGCCAACCACTGGCGCTACGTCGACGAGCTGATGGAACGCTTCGACCTGGCACCGTTGCCGGAGGGCCAGAAGGCCGGTGGGGTGCTGGGCTGGACCGACGAGGTCGCGCACCGCCAGGTCGAGATCGCGCTCGCGCACCCGATCGCGTTGATCGCGAACGCGCTCGGGTCGCCACCGAAGGACGTGATCGACCAGGCCCATGCGCACGGCGTGAAGGTCGCCGCGCTCGCGGGCAAGGCGGTGCACGCGCAGCGACACGTGAACAACGGTGTCGACATCGTCGTCGCGCAGGGCTACGAGGCGGGTGGTCACACCGGCGAGATCTCCACGATGGTGCTCGTGCCGGAGGTGGTCGACGCCGTCGCGCCGGTGCCGGTGCTCGCCGCCGGTGGTATCGGGACCGGTCGTCAGATCGCCGCCGCACTGGCCCTCGGGGCGCAGGGCGTGTGGCTCGGATCGCTGTGGCTCACCACGGCCGAGAGCGGCGCGAGCCCGGCCGTGCTGCAGGCGTACCTCGAGGCGACGTCGGCCGACACGGTCCGGTCGCGTTGTTACACCGGCAAGCCGGCGCGGATGCTGCGCAACACGTGGACCGACGCGTGGGCCGACCCGGCCGGCCCGGGCCCGCTCGGCATGCCGTTGCAGAACATCCTCACCTCGGAGGCCAACGCCCGGATCGCCCGGTCGGGTCGCAAGGACCTCCAGTTCGCTCCCGTCGGTCAGATCGTCGGCCGGATGAACGAGGTGCGTTCTGTGCGCGACGTGATGTACCAGCTCGTCGAGGAGTACATCGAGACCGTCGACCGGCTCGAGCAAGGCGCGCGGTCCTGACGCGACCCCTGTCCGACAGGGCGCACAGAACACCATCCTCGCGGGCTGCGTCTCACCGACCGCGTCATATGTCACCAGCTACCGCGAGACCGAACGATCTCGCGCTCGGGATGAGCGCTCCTCGTACGGGCACAACGCTTCGGCGGACCGGGACGGACGTCCGACCTGGATTACCGGGACACGTTCCTGCCGTGGGCAGAGCGTCTGCTGCGCGATCTGGCTGCGGGCACATGGCCGAGTGCCCCGAGGACAACTTCGGGTGCGCGACGCCCGTTCAGGGCGGCCGCCGCCAGGGCGGGACAGAAGAGGTAAGCGCCTCGTGCATCACCTTGACGCGCCCGGTACGGCTCGGCGTGGTCTTGCTTCGTCGTGATGTCGGCCCAACCGACCGGGGGCAGGAGCTCCATCAACGCGGTTCGTTCAAATCCTGATCGCGGCGACGATGACGCCCCCGACGGCGACGATCGTGGAGATCGTCATCCACGCCTGGGAACGCAGCCGACGGTCGACCTGACCGAGGAGCTCGTGCTCGAACCGATCGAACCGGTGATCGATCGCCGCGAAACGCATCTCCATCTGGTGCTCGAGCTCGGCAAACTGCGCGTCGAACCGTTCCTCGGATGCCGCGAACCGGAGGGCGAGCGAGTGGTTCGTGACCAGGTCACTCCACCCGCCGGGCGGTCGGTCGAGCAGGATGTCGGCACCGCTCACACCCACCAACTCCTCCAACCGGCTGCGTAGTTGCACACGGTTTTCGTCGACGGTCATCGCCTTCTCCCCACACTCGGATTCATGAGGGGGAAGAAGGACCCAGCGTAACCCGGGGCTACGACACTCTCGACTGGTTCAGAGCCGGACGGGCGCTGCGTGAGACTCGGGAAGCCGACCGGGAGCAGGGGCCCCTGGGCCCGGGAGTACGAGCGGAGGTGGTGGACCCTCGGCGTGCTCTGCATCAGCCTCGTGATGATCGTGATGGCGAATGCGAGCCTGAACGTGGCGCTGCCGACGCTGGCCGCGCCGCGTTCGTGATGCCGGCGGCGTGGTCAGCGGCGCGCTGTTGGAGAACTTCTGGTGGGGGTCGATCTTTCTGATCAACGTGTTCGTGGTGGTGGTGACGCTGGTGGCGAGCTATTTCCTCATCCCGTCGTCACACGAGAAGCTGCACGCGCCGCTCGACCCGTTCGGCGCACTGCTGTCGATCGTGGGACTGAGCGCGCTGGATTCTTCGAACGGGCGGTCGCCTGGTTCGCCGATCGCGGCATCACCGTCCGGGTAGTCCTCTCCGACGACGGCGCTAGAACTTCAGCGTTCCCGAGCCGTCGATGA
>JAYTFP010000196.1:0-4512 GCA_043734285.1 Acidimicrobiaceae bacterium | reverse complement strand
CCGCGGGTCGAGGAGTGGCTGGCCGAGACACAGCCCGACGTGCTCTGCATGCAGGAGACCAAGCTGAGCGACGCGCAGTTCCCTCACATGGCCTTCGAGACGATGGGCTACGAGTCGGTGCACCACGGCTTCGGGCAGTGGAACGGTGTCGCGATCCTTTCGCGCGTCGGGATCGAAGATCCCCTCGCAGGATTCGCACCCGAACTCGAGCCCGACCCCGACTCACGACTCGTGTGGGCGACCTGTGGGGGATTGCGCATTGCGTCGGTCTACGTGCCCAACGGACGTGAGCTCGACCACGACCACTACCGCTACAAGCTCGACTGGCTCGGCCGGCTCCGTCGGCATCTCGATCTGCGTCACGACCCGGGCGAGTTGCTCGCCGTGATGGGCGACTGGAACATCGCTCCCGATGACCGCGATGTCTGGGATCCGGCGGCGTTCGTCGGATCGACGCACGTGAGCGAGCCGGAGCGCGAGGCGTTGCAGCACGTGATCGACTGGGGTCTCGTCGACACGTTCCGGCGTCGTTACGACGAGGGCGGATTGTTCAGCTACTGGGACTACCGCGCTGGCGACTTCCATCAGAAGCGGGGTATGCGGATCGACTACGTGTTGTCGACGCAGCCGCTCGCGGAGCGAAACGTCGCCGATCTCGTCGATCGCAATGCCCGCAAGGGCACGAAGCCGTCCGACCACGCGCCGGTGCTCGCGCAGTTCGACCTGTGAGCTCGGAGGAGCCATGACCGAGCCACCATCTGACGACACACCTGCGATCGAGGTCGATCCGGGCGCGGTGCCATCGCACGTGAGCCCGCGTATCGAGAAGCTGCATTCGTTGCCGCTCACCGAGCGTCGCGTCGCGATGCGCCGACTCGCCGCCGCGGGACGCAACGTCATCGATCTGATGTCGTCGACATCGGCCGACGCGTCCGAGCTCGACGACGCGGCGGCGCGACTCGAGGAGGTCGTCGCGATCCTGCGGAACTACCCGACGGGTTCGGAGTACGAAGGCGTCGCCGAGATGGCCAACGCCGGTGACCTGTGGGCGGAGCGTCGACGGATGATGGAGGAGGGTGACGCCGAGGCCTTCGCCTCGTTCGACTACTCACCGTTCATCGGCCTCGCGAATCCGATGTCGCCGCCGATCGTCATGAACCACGACGGCGACCGGGTCATCGGCACCGCGACGTTCGGAGCGGCCTATGAGGGACCGCCCGGATGTGTGCACGGCGGCTACGTGGCGGCGTCGTTCGACGAGTTGCTCGGCGCGGCCCAGTCGTTGTCTGGTGCGCAGGGCATGACGGCCTCGCTGACGGTCAACTTCCGATCGCCCACACCGCTCGACGAACCGCTGCACATGGAGGCGTGGGTCGAGCGACGCGAAGGTCGCAAGATCTGGGTGCACGGCTCGATGACCGCGGGCGACCGTCTCACCGCAGAAGCCGTCGGACTGTTCATCGCACTGGATCCCGAGCGGTTCCGCGTGCTGCTCGAGGCTCGCATGGCGATGGAAGCCCGCCGCGCAGCTCCCAGCTAGTCGCCCTTGCTTTCGGCGACGATGCGCAGCACGTCGGGGCCGAATCGTTGTGCTTTGACCGGACCGATCCCAGACAGATCGAGCAACTGCGCGTTCGTGGTGGGCCGCCGCGCTGCGATCTCGGTCAACGTCGCGTCGTTGAAGATCACGAATGCCGGCACGTTCGCGGCGCGTGCGTGATCGAGGCGCCACTTCTTGAGGCGATCGAGAAGGTCGCGGCCGGCGGCGTCGAGGTCGGACGCCGCCGAATTCGACGAACCGCGCCTGGTCGTGCGATCGCCGTCGGTGGTCGGATGTCGTCGCAGCACTTCGCGCTGTGCGGCAACAGCCGCGCTCAGATCGGCGATGTCGTTCGACTTGCCGAGGAACTCGAGCGCCAGGGCGATCGTCTCGAGATGCGGTGACGGCTTCCGCGCCACCGAACGCGAACCGAACGTGCGCCGCTCGCAATAGGTGAGGTGGAGATGTCGCTCGGCGCGGGTCAGCGCCACGTACAGGAGCCGGTGCTCTTCGGCCTGCGCGTCGTCGGTCTGCGCGAAGTGGATCGGCACGAGCCCTTCTTCGAGGCCGGCGATGTGCACCGTGTCCCACTCGAGGCCCTTCGCCGCGTGGAACGTGGTCAGGTCGACGCCATCGCCCCCGCCGGTCTCGTCGTTGCGAAGTGCCGAGTGGAGCCAGGCGGTGAACGACGACACCGATCCGTCGTGCGAGAGGTCGAGGAACTCACGGCCGAGCCGGACGAGCTCGGCGATGTTTGCGGAGCGCTCGTCACCGAACGCGGCAGCGTCGTTGTCGCGCGGCGTCGTCAGGTCGATGACCGTCTCGTCGTTGTCGATGACGTCGGCATCGCTCGCGCTGGCGGGACTCGTCACCGCCCGCTGTGCGGTGTCGAGCGAACGTTCGAGATCGGCGAGACGGGTCGTGAACGACCCACCCTGACGCATCATCGTCATGGCCTCGCGGATCTCGGGTTGATCGAGCAGTCGCGCGCCGCCACGGCTGCGGAACGGGATCTTCGCCGCGGTGAACGCCTCTTCGATGACTGTCAGCTGGGCGTTGGTGCGCACCAGTACGGCCTGACTCGACCAGGTTGCGCCGGGGCCGTGACCATCGCGGACTCGGCGAGCGATCGCTCGCGCCTCGGCGGTCTCGTCGGGCAGCACGCGGACGGTCGGGAGCGGACCGTCGGAGCGATGCGGGACGAGGTCGAATCGTCGCGACCGGGTCTGGCTCAGCACCGTGTTCGCGAGGCCGAGGATCTGCGGCGACGATCGGTAGTTGTCGGCGAGCTCGACGGTGGCCGCCGCCGGGTACCACTCGTCGAAGCGGTCGAGGAACTGTGAGTCGGCGCCGTTCCACGCGTAGATCGCCTGGTTCGGGTCACCGACGACGCACAGGTCGGCGCCCTCGCCGACCCAGGTCTGGAGCAGCCGGAACTGGAGCGGGTTGACGTCTTGGAACTCGTCGACGAAGAGGTGGCGGAAGCGCCAGCGACGCGCCGCCGCAAATTCTGGATCGCGCTCCATGTCGCGGGTGGCCAGCCGGAGCAGGTCGTCGAAGTCGACCATGCGGCGACGCAGCTTCTCTTCCTCGTACTTCACGTAGATGCTGGCGACGACGTCGGGGTCGAGCGGCGGTCGGCGCCCGGCGGCAACGGACGCGGCCGCATAGTCGCCGGCGGAGAGCATGCGCGCCTTGGCCCACTCGATCTCGGAGACGACGTCGAGCGGCGCGGTCGGCGACTTCGCGCGCATCAGACGAGCGACGAAGCCGACCTTGCGGTCGAGCAGCTCGGGCGGCGTGATGTGGCGTTCTTCCCAGCGCTGGCGGAGCTGTGTGTACGCGATCGCGTGGAACGTGCCGGCGTTCACGCCACTGCGCAGGCCGAGTTGGCCGATGCGTCCGCGTAACTCGGCGGCGGCCTTGCGCGTGAAGGTGACGGCAAGCACCCGACGCGGGTCGATCTCGCCGTCGAGCACACGACGCGCGACCCGCCGCGTGAGCACCCGAGTCTTGCCCGAGCCGGCGCCGGCGAGGATGCGCAGGGTCGCTGCCTCGTGGCACACCGCCTCGTGCTGGGCGGCGTTCAACCCCGACAGCAGCGCGGCGCGTCGGGCCGGATCATCGGGCCCCTCGTCGTCGTGATCGTGTTCGGGCTCGAGGAGCGATTCCATCCGCGGCGACCCTATCGTCTGCCCCTGACGGCGAGTTCGTCGGTAGCCTGTCGCCGTGTCGTACCCACTGAAGCACCTGAACGAAGACGAGTCGATCCTCATCGATCGCCACCCCCACTGGTGGTTCCTCGTGCCCCGCGGGCTGCTGCTGGTCGTCGCCACGGTGTTCGGCGGCTGGACGTTGTTCAATCACGACGACTGGAAGAAACCTGGGCTCGTCAGTGCGCTGCATTGGATCGCACTGGTCGTGGCGGTCCTGGCCTTCCTCTATTTCATGATGCGGCTGGTGCGTTGGCTGACCACGTCGTTCGTCATCACCACGAAGCGGTGCATCTACCGGGTCGCCTTGTTCGGCAACAACGAGGTCGAGATCCCGCTGAGCCACATCAATTCGGTCACGTTGAAGCAATCGGCGTTCGAGCGGCTGCTGCGGGCCGGCGATCTCGCAATCGAATCGGCGGGTCGCGACTCACAGGAGTACTTCACCGACATCTACGACCCGGCGGGCGTTCGCAAGACGATCGACCGCGTGCGCGACTCAGCGAGCGGCGCGAGCGCACGTCCCGCGGCGACGCTGAGCGTCGCCGAGCAGCTCGAGAAGCTGGCCGACCTGCGCGAGCGGGGTCTGCTCAGCGACGATGAGTTCGAGTCGCAGAAGGCGGCGTTGCTCGCGAAATGACGCGTCGTGGTGTCAGTCCATGACGCGCACCGCGGCACCCGCGCAGGGCGTCACGATCCAGCCCCGGTAACCGGCCGGAATGGCGTCGACCCCTGACTCGGCGAGCGCGACCACGCATC
>JAYTFP010000195.1:0-10062 GCA_043734285.1 Acidimicrobiaceae bacterium | reverse complement strand
GGCGAACACCAGCCAGCCGAGGTCCAGCTCGCGGGGGCCGAGCCCGGCCATCTCCCAGTCGAGGATCGCCACAGGTTCGAAGTCGCGGTACATCACGTTGCCGATGCGGGCATCGCCCCAGCTCAACACCGTCGGCCCCTCGTCGGCCGGCCAGTTCGCGTCGAGCCAGTCGAACGCCCGCTCGATCAGCGGCGACCGCGCCCCGCCGTCGGTGACCCAGTCGTAGTACCGGCGCTGAGCGGCGACGTGTCGTCGCAATGGTGTCGCCGCAGGATCGTCGTCGGGATCGCCGAGCTCGAACACCCGCTCGGCGTCATTGATCGCGTGCAGGCGAGCGAGCGCGGAAATGCTCGAGTGCTGGAGTCGCATCTGGTCGTCGAGCGATGCCTCGGTCAGCCAGCTACCGAAGTTGTACGGCAACACGTCGGGCGGCACGACGCCCTCGACCCTGGCCATCACGAAGAACGGCGATCCGATCGCGCCGGCGTCGTTCTCGAGCCACAACACCTCGGGAACGGGCACGTTGCTCAGCTCGCGGACCAGGCTCATGACGCGGAATTGGCGGGCAAGGTCATACGTCGGGAAGATCGGGACCGTCGCCTCGTCAGGGGCGACGCGTGCGACGAGCTCGCGGGTGACCGTGGTGCCGCCCTCATGCCACTCGGCGTCGAAGAGCACGGTGTCACTCGACATGCCGTTGGCCGACGGCATCGACAACGACGTGATCGTGGGCCGGGCATCCGCGTCCATCTGGATGTCGAGCCAGCGCGTCAGGTCGGCGCGCAGCTCCTCGGGATCGCGCATCGCATCGGCGGGCCGGGCACCCTCGGCCGTCGCTTCGGCCTCGAGGTCAGTGGGTTCATCGGTCACGGCCAGATCATGCACCATTACCGTTACCGCCATGAACGCGAAGCGCAGCTCGAAGGGGTCGAAGCACAAGAAGCCCAACCGGTCGCAACGCCAGCGCGGCTCGTCGACCGCCGCCGCCGCCCCGGCGCCCAAGAAGAAGGGCCCGCGACCGCTGGTGCTCGTGCTGGCGGCGATCTTCATCCTGGCGATGCTGGCGACCTTCCTCGCACCCCTCCTGTCGGGCAGCACGAACCCGGCGACCACCACGATCCCAACGATCTCGACCGCAACGATCCCGACGCCGACGATCCCGACGACGACGATCGGCGCGCCGTGACCACGCTTGCCTTCTCGGGATGGCCGCCCACCGCGCTCGAGTGGTTCCGTGCGCTCGAGGTCAACAACAACCGGGCGTGGTTCCAGGCGAACAAGGCCACCTACGACCACGACGTCCGAAGCCCGTTCGAGTCGCTGCTCGCCGAGCTCGCCGACGAGTTCGGCGAGGGCACGATGTCACGGCCGAATCGCGACATCCGCTTCTCGAAGGACAAGTCGCCGTACAAGTTGCAGACCTACGCGAGGGTGCCCCGAGCGGGCGGCGACGGGGGTCGGTACGTGCAACTGCGCGACGAGGGACTCTTCGTCGGGGGTGGGCTCTACATGCCCGATCGCGACCACCTCTCGCGGATTCGTGCGGCGATCGCGGACGACCGGTCGGGCGCCGAGCTCGAGACGATCATCGACGGGCTCATCGGCCGCGGCATGTCGTTGATGGAGGACGGCGCCCTGAAGACCGCTCCACGCGGCTTCAGCGCCGAGCATCCGCGTATCCGGCTGCTGCGGCTCCCCCATCTCGCCGCGGGCGTGCTGCACCCGCCGAGGCGGTGGCTCTACACAGCGGCGGCCAAGGACCGTGTCATCGACGGGTGGCGAGCGATCGAGCCCCTGCTCGAGTGGCAGGCGCGCTACGCCTGACGCGATCGCTGCTCGACCGCAGCGACGAAGGCCGCCGAGCGATCGACCCATGTGCCCTGCTCCGGCGGCGTCGGAGCAGTGGGGCTGAACAACAGCACGTCGTCGTCACCGATCGGGTCGAGCATGGCCACCGCGTCGACGATCGACTCGGCATCCATCGTTCGGCGCACCGCGGGATGCGACCCGAGCGCCGCGCACAGCGCCGGACCGCTGTGGGGAATCCCGACGAGCGTCACCGAGCCGGGACTGCGACGGCCGAGCGCCTCGACGAGCGGGTCGAGCGGCACACCGCGATCGGCGCCACCCACGATCATCCAGACGTGTCGACCCGGATAACTGTCGAGGCCGGCCGCACTGGCCAGGGGGTTGCTGGCGAGCGCGTTGTCGACAGCCTCGACGCCGCCGGACGTGCCGAGGCTGCGTTGACGCCCGGGCAGTGCGTCGACCGCGCCCAGCGTCTCGATGATCACATCGTCCGCGAGCAGCGCGGCACCGATACGTTCGGCCGCGGCGACGGCGAGGGCGAAGTTCGACGCGATGTGCGCAGGCAGCGTTGCAAAGAACGCGGCGAGCGCATCCGATCGATCCGCCGTGATCGACGCGACATCGACCGCGATGCCGCCGAACTCGCCGAGCGCGGCCGCGACCGCGGCGTCGCCGGCACACCCGATTGCCGCTCGAGCCCGGCGGACAGGACCCAACTTGTCGTCGTGGTACCGCTCGACCGTGCCGTGCCAGTCAACGTGGTCGATACCCAGCGAGGTGAGGACCGCGAGGTCGGCGACGTACGACGTGTCGCTGGCCTGGAAGCTCGACAGCTCGCAGATCACCGGCCGGCTCGACTGCGCCGCCTCGGTCGCGATGCTCCACGGCGGCACGCCGATGTTGCCCATCACGATCGGATCGAGGTCGGCGAGCAGCGCGGCGAGCGCCGTGGTCGTCGTGCTCTTGCCCTTCGTGCCGGTCACGATCGTGACGACGTGCGACTTGCCGTGCGTGCCGAACCACAGGTCGACGGGCGTCGTCATGAGCGAGTTCGCGCGCAGGGCATCGAGCTCGTGTCGATAGCGATTGAACCCCGGCGAGCGCACGGCGACGTCGAAACCCAGCTCATCGGACGCGAGCCGTTCGGTCTCACGGACCTCGATCCCGGCGTCCGCGAGCACTGTCGCGGCCGCGTCGCTCAATCGGTACGCGGCATCATCGAACGCGACGACCACCGCGGGCTCGACACCCACCAGGTGAGGTATGAGCGCGGTGACGTCGGTCCCCGCGCCGAGCAGCGCGACACGCCGGCCTCGCAGCGACTCGAGATCCATCCTTGTCAACCCTGCGACGCGATCGACGAGAGCGCGGCGGCGCGGCGCTCGAAGTAGGCAGCAGGAATGTTCGCACCCGAGTCGCGCTCGGCTGGATCGGAGGCCTCGGCGAGCTCTGCACGGGCGCGTTCGATCGTCGCGACAACCACTGCGTGCTCGCCCCACTGCGGCGACGCCGCGAGGTGGACCATGGCACCCGCCGCGTCACGTCGCTCGCCCACGCACTCGAAGGGCTTGGCCTCGTTCCACAGATCGGCGAACGCGTCGGTGAGTTCGGGGCGGTCGAGCAGGTCGGCTCCGAAGATCGTCACGACCTCGTCAGGCGGCAGTACCTCGGCGAGCATCAGGAAGGTGAAACAGCACTTGGGGCAGTGACCACACCAGGCCTGCGCGACCTCGTCGCGTCCGTCGACCAGACCGCGGAACGCGTTGTTGCAACTGAGGATGTTCCCGATCAGCTCACGGCGCGCGGCGAGCAGCGCGATCACATCGGACTCGGCCAGGTCGCGCAGCAGCGAGAAGTAGCGCACACCGACGCCGGCAGTGGCGAGCGCGTCGCGGAAAAGGCGCTCGAAGGCCGCGCTCTTCGAGTACTGGTGGTTCACGGCGTCGCCGCCAGGCGTCCACATGGTCGGCTCGGAGGCCGCTGCCTCGTTCGCCATCACGACGTCGCCGGCACCCCACAGCGCGGCGTAGAACACCGAGATCGCCGAGACGATCGCGGTGATCGGGATGTGTCCGTTGAACGACGTGGGGTCGGTCAGCAGATCGACGCGGTCGACGATGCGGCGGACCTCGATGACCTCGTGACCCATGCGGGCCGCGAGGTCACGGTGATGCGAGGTGGGATTGACCGTGATCGGCGTCGCCTCGTCGAGCAACGCCAACACGACGGTTGAATCCTTCCCGCCACCGAACGGCACGATCGGCCGGTGGATGCCTTCGGTTGCCGGCGCGGTCACCGCAGCGTCCGGGCGGCGGGTGTGGTTCCACGAGTTGACCAACGGGATGTCGAGCGCGTTGCGCCAGGCGAACTCGCGCAGACCCTCGTCGTAGAGCGCCGCGAGCATGGCGGCCTCGGCGTCGGTGATGCCGGCGGGGTCGTCGATGACAACCTCGCTCGGTGCGGCCGACTTGTAGTAGCTGGTCCCGGCGACGAGCAGCAGTATCCGTAGCGCCGCGGCCATCTGCGGGGTCGAGGCCGCAGCTGCGTCGGAAGGGACGGGCATGACGATCCGTTCGACGAACCGCTCGCCACCCTCGAAGGAGTAGCGCAGACGGATCTCACCCGAGACGGAGTCGAAGTCGGCACCCTCGATGTGGAACGGCGCCGTGCCTCGCTCGGCTGTCACGGCCAGGATCGTAGCGCCGCCCGCCCGTGCGGCTGATCGGCGTCAGCCCGGCTCGACGAGATCGGCGAGTTGCAGCACGGTGCGCCAATTGCGCACCGTCATGTCGACCTTCAACGCGCTGAGCGCCGGAGCGAGCTTCGACACTCCCATCCCCGTCGGCAGGTTCAGGAACATCTCACGACCGATGACAGCGAACTCCTCGGGAGCGAAGCGCTCGCGGTCGAACTTGTCGATCCGCTCGGCGTCGGGCGCAACATCGAGGAACGCGACATGCACCTTGGTGGGATCGTCGACGGCATACGGATTCGCGGCGATGGCCGCGGCCCATTGGGCGGCCGAGCGGACCATGACGCGTGGCTCGAACCCGACGGCAGCGAGGATGCCCTGGCCGATCGAGACGGCGAGGGCTTCGTCGCTGACGGAGTCGTGTGCGAACACCACGTTGCCGCTCTGGATGTAGGTCTGCACGTCGCTGCCACCGGCAGCCGCGACGACCTCGCGCAGCGTCACCATCGGCAGCTTGCGGTTGCCGCCGACGTTGATGCCGCGGATCAGCCCGACGAAACGTGTCATGACGATCAGCGGGGTGGACGGCCTGTCCAGGCGATGAACGCCTCGGTTGGGGTCGCGTCGAGCGGCGCCTCGACCTCGGCCCCGAACGCGCCGTTCTCACCGCGCACCTTGTCGACCGGGAACGGGTCGATGTAGCCGTGTGTGAACTCGATGACGTCGTCGGGGATCTGCACGTCGATGCCGGCCGCGTGGCCGATGTCCCAGGCGTGCACGTAGAGGTCGATCGCCGGAAAGGCGAGACGATCGGCGACGGTGCGGCGACCCATCGGCGTGTCCATCTCGAGGTCGAGATCGGCGCCCTCGAGCGATTCGCGGGCGAGCATCGAGATAGCGGACCAGTACGCAGCGGGCGTTCCCTCGACGATCTCGGCGGGACGCGACACCTGCGGCCAGGTCGGCTGATCGCCACGCAACACACTGATGCCCATGTTGATCGACGACCCGAGGTGGCCCAGCACGTCGAGTGCGGTCCACCCCTCGCATGCGGTCGGACGATCCCAGTCGTCGGGGCCGAGTTGGTCGACCACACCGCCGAAGACGGTCAGGCCACGGTCGAAGATCACGTCGGAGCGTTCTGGCATAGGGGGAGTCTGCCAGGTCAGTCCGACACGTCGGTTTTCGCGACGACGCGGGTCGGCGTCACCCGCACGACCATCTCGGGCGGCACCGCATTGCGGCGGCCGTACTGCTCGGCGAGCTCGTCGCCCATGTAGCGGCCGGCGATGCTGGTGCCCCAACGCAGCAACTCGTCGGGATCGGTCGACGTCGTGGTCGTGCCGGCGATCGTCACGAAATGGAACGGCGGCCGGTCGTCGTCCCAGCAGAGACTGACCCTGCCGTCGCGCAGGATGGCCTTGCCCTTGACCGTGTCGGCCGACGTCATGAAGACGATCTGGTCACCGTCGCGCTGCACCCACACCGGCGCGACGTGGGGACCGCCGTCGGCTCTGACCACCGCGAGCTTCGCTGTGCGGGCCGGCTTCTCGTCGACGAATGCCTGCCACCAACCGTCTGGTGCCTTGTTGTAACCCATGCGACTGCCAACCACAGAGTGTGTCGGACTGTTCCGATCACTCAGGATGGAAGCACGCCACCATCTGACCCGTGTCCACGGCGGCGAGCGGCGGTTCGCTCTCTGCACACTCGTCGGTCGCCTTCCAGCATCGCGTCCGGAACCGACACCCCGACGGCGGATTCACCGGGCTGGGGACGTCACCGGTGAGCATGATGCGGCGCCGGGCGCGCTCGCGTGTCGGACTCGGGATGGGAACGGCCGAGAGCAACGCGGTCGTGTACGGGTGGCGCGGCGTGCGGTAGATCTCGTCGCGGGTGCCGATCTCGACGATCTTGCCGAGGTACATCACTGCGACCCGGTCGGAGATGTGTCGCACCACTGACAGGTCGTGGGCAATGAAGAGGTACGACAAGCCGCGGTCGCGCTGCAGGTCCTTCAGCAGGTTCACGATGCCGGCCTGGATCGAGACGTCGAGTGCGGAGACCGGCTCGTCGAGGATCACCATCGACGGGTCGAGTGCCAGCGCCCGGGCAATCCCGATTCGCTGCCGCTGCCCGCCCGAGAACTCGTGGGGGTAACGGCTGGTGTGCTCGGGCGAGAGCCCCACGATCCGCAGCAGGTCGGCGATGGGTTGTCGCGCCTCGGCAGCCTTCTGCCCGCGGTGCACCAGGAACGGCTCGCCGACGATCTCGCCGATCGTCATGCGCGGGTTGAGTGACGCGTACGGATCTTGGAAGACGATCTGGATGCGCTGGCGGATCGGGCGCATCGCCTGCTCGTCGAGGGCGCTGATCTCGCGGCCCTCGAACGAGACCGTCCCAGAAGTGGGGCGGATGAGGTTCATCATCACGCGACCGAGCGTCGATTTGCCGCATCCCGACTCGCCCACGACGCCCAGGGTCTCGCCTCGGTGCACGGTGAGCGAGACATCGCTGACGGCCTGCACCTTGGCAGTGACGCGCTGCAGCACCCCGGAGCGAACGGGGAACTCCTTGACCAGGTTCCGGGCGACGAGGAGCGACTCGCTCATGGGCGTTCCGTCGCGCGGGCTGACGCGACCTCGGCGGCGTAGTGACAGGCAGACGTGTGGCTCGTCGCGCCGATGGCGACAAGGGCGGGCACCTCTGAGGCGCACCGGCCGTCGGGTCGCATGAAGCGGCACCGCGGGTGGAACGCGCAGCCGGTCGGCAGGTTGATCATCGACGGCGGCTGGCCGCCGATCGGCGTCAACTCGTCGTCGGACCCGTCGACCAGTGGCAGCGAGTCGAGCAGCCCGATCGTGTACGGATGCGCCGACTGGTCGAAGACCTGGTCGACGTCACCGCCCTCGACCGATCGTCCTGCGTACATGACCATGATCTTGTTGGAGATGCCCGCGACCACCCCGAGGTCGTGGGTGATCAGGATGATCGCGGAATCGATCTCGTCCTTGATGCTGATCAGCACCTCGAGCACCTGCGCCTGCACGGTCACGTCGAGCGCCGTCGTGGGCTCGTCCGCGATCAGCAACGCCGGGCGACACGCGATCGCCATCGCGATCATCGCCCGCTGGCGCATGCCACCCGAGAACTCGTGCGGATACATCGACACGCGTTTGTCGGGCTGCGGTATGCCGACGAGTTCGAGCATCTCGATCGCATGTGCGAGCGCCTGACGCTTGTTCATCTCGCGGTGGATCCTGACCATCTCGCCGATCTGCCGGCCGATGGTGTGCACTGGGTTCAGCGCGGTGAGCGGGTCCTGGAAGATCATGCCGATCTCGCCGCCGCGCACTTCGCGGAGCCGACTCGCCGGCGCCTCGAGCAGGTTCTCGCCCTTCCAGAGAATGCGGCCGCGCTTCATGTCGGCCGTGGGCAGTAGGCCGAGGATGCTCATCGCGGTCACCGACTTGCCTGATCCCGACTCGCCGACGATGGCGAAGACATCGCCCCGATCCACCTCGAAGGTCACGCCGTTGACGGCCTGCACCTCGCCGTCGGGCGTGTGGAACGACACCTCGAGATCTTCGACGCTGAGCAGTGCGCGGTCGCTCACACGTCGTCCTTCACATCGAGGGCGTCGCGTAGTCCGTCGCCGATCAGGAGGAAGGCGAGCACGGTGAACACGATCGCGAGCCCGGGGAAGTAGAGCAGCCCCGGCGCCTCGGTGAAGAAGGACTGCGACCTGGAGATCATCAGACCCAGCGATGGCGTCGGTTCCTGCACACCGACGCCGAGGAATGACAACGCGGCTTCGGCGAGCACGGCCGAGCCGATGCCGATCGCCTCGAGCACGAGGATCGGCTGGATGATGTTGGGGAGGATGTGGCGGGCGATGATCCGGCGGGTCGGCACGCCGATGGCTTTCGCCGCCTCGACGTAGTCGAACTGTTTGGCCTGCATCAGGCTGGCACGAACGACGCGAGCGGTGGTCAACCACGACGTGATCACGAGCGTGATCACCACGGCGGTCACACCCCGGCCCAGCACCGCGATGAACGCGACGGCGAGGATGAAGTACGGCAGTGCCAGGAAGATGTCGACGAGTCGCATCACGAACGCGTCGAGCCACTTCCCGTACCAGCCGGCGAGCGCGCCGAGAGTGACGCCGACGAAGCTCTCGAGGATCGTGACGAGGAATCCGATGAACAGCGAGAAGCGGATGCCGTGCACGACGCGGGCGAAGACGTCTCGACCGGCCTGGTCGGTTCCGAACCAGAAGTGCGAGTCGGGCGGCGTCTTGCTGATGAAGCGACCCTGGATCTTGAGGGGATCGCGCACCAGGAACGGTCCGAAAATGGCGACGAGCAGCAGGATGGCCACCATCACCGTGCCGACGATCGCGAGCTTGTTCGAGCGGAACCGCCGCCAGGCGTCGGCGCGGAACGACCGCGAGGGAGCCGCGACCTCGAGCAGCGACCCGTCGGGCGTCACGAGGGCTCCCCGCCGAGACGGACGCGGGGGTCGAACCACGCGTAGCTGATGTCGACCGCGAGGTTCACGAGGCCGTACACGATGACGACGACGGCAGTGAGTCCGACCAGCACGGGCAGGTCACGGCTGTCGGCGGCCTGCACGATCTTCGACCCGAGGCCGGGCCAGTTGAACACGGTCTCGGTGAGGATCGCTGCGGTGACGAGCGTGCCGAAGTCGATCCCGAGAAACGTGATGACGGGAATCATCGCGTTGCGAAGGGTGTGACGCCGAGTGATCTGGCCCTCGGTGAGCCCCTTGGAGCGAGCGGTGCGGACATACTCCGACTTGCCGACCTCGAGCATGGTGGTGCGCATGAGGCGGGCGACGACGACCGTCGAGACCGCGGCGAGGACGATCGCCGGTTGCACCAGATAGCGCAGCTGTTCCGGGCTCGGGATGATGCCGAGGTACCAGCGGTCGGGACCGATCCGTTGCACCGGCAGCGACAGCCACCGCGGCCAGTGATGCTGATATGCGTACACCCCGGTGAATTGTTGGAACGCATACCCCAGCACGAACACCGGGATCGCGCTCGCGACCGCGGCGATGATCGTGGTCGAGGTGTCGGCGAGCGAGTTCTTCCGTTTCGCCGAGAGGATGCCGAGGCCGATCCCGACCGACGCCTCGATCGCCATCGCCCAGATGGCGAGCCGGATGCTGGCGGGTGCCCGCTCGGCGATGATGTCGCTCACATCGCGGTTGTCGCGGTAGGACTGTCCGAAGTCGAAGCGCGCGACCTTGTACAGGTAGTCGCCGTATTGGACGATGACCGGCTTGTCGAGCCCGTACTTGTGACGGACGTTCCGCAGCACCGATTCGGGCACCGGGCGGTTGCCCCCACCAGCGATCAGATTCGCCGGGTCGTCGGGCAACAGGAAGTAGAGGAAGAACACGATGGTGAGCGCGCCCCACACCGTGATCAACAACGCGAACAGTCGTCGGACGATGAAGGCAATCATGTCGGCGTCATGGCATCGGTGCCCGAAACACGGACGGGGGCGCCAGGCTGATGCGTGGCGCCCCCG
>JAYTFP010000194.1:0-16576 GCA_043734285.1 Acidimicrobiaceae bacterium | reverse complement strand
TCATTCGTGCGCGATCGCGACGGCCGGCACGGTCAAGTGCTGGGGCGACAACGTCGGCGGCGACCTCGGCAACGGATCGACGACCGCGTCATCGACGCCGGTCAACGTCACCGGAGTCAACGGCGCGACGCAGATCGTGGCCGGCGGTGACCTGGGCACGTTCTCGAGCCCCGGCGGTCACTCGTGCGCGTTGGTGACCGGCGGCGCGGTCAAGTGCTGGGGCGACAACTACGGCGGCGACCTCGGCAACGGTTCGGGCGCGCCATCGTCGACTGCGGTCAACGTCATCGGAATCGCCGGAGCGACGCAGATCGACGCCGGCAATACGAACACGTGCGCGTTGATGTCCGGCGGCACGATCAAGTGCTGGGGCGACAACTACTACGGACAGCTGGGCGACGGCTCGACGAGCGGCTCGTCGATCCCCGTCGACGTGGTGGGGATCAGCGTTGCGACGCAGATCTCGGTCGGCGATGGACACGCCTGCGCGCTGCTCGCCGGCGGCACGATGAAGTGCTGGGGAAAGAACGACGCGGGGCAGTTGGCGCTCGACGCCGTGACGACCCCGTACGTCACCACACCCATTGCGATCAGTGGGATTTCCGGTGCCACGCAAGTTTCGGCGAGTGGGTTCGACACCTGTGCCCTGCTGACCGGCGGCACCGCGAAGTGCTGGGGCGAGAACGCCTTCGGTGAGATGGGGGGCGGCACGACCGACGACTCCTCGGCGCCTGCCGATGTGATCGGCCTGTCCGGGGCAGCGCTCCTTGTGTCAGGTACCGAGCACATGTGCGCCGTCATGAACAACGGCACGATGAAGTGCTGGGGATGGAACGGCTCGGGTCAACTGGGTCTCGCGCTCTCCGAGCCCTACGCGCTGTCGCCCGTCGACGTCGCGGGGATCTCCGGCGCGACGCAGGCTGCAGCGGGCGAGTCGCATTCGTGCGCGGCGGTCGCCGGCGGCATCGTCAAGTGCTGGGGCGAGAACCACCTCGGCGAGTTGGGGAACGCTTCCACGACCGGGTCATCGACGCCCGTCAACGTGGTCTCGCTCGTCATCGGCTGAGTGCTGGGTGGGAATGTTGGCGCCACGATGAACCGACGCGAAGCGATGCGCTGGATGGCACACGGCCTCGCCGCGGTGCCGCTCTCCGCGGTCCTCGAGGGTTGCGGCGACGACAAGGGCAGCGCGGCGCGTTCAGGCGCGACGATCTCGGCGACATCGGGTCGGCCGCCGGCCTCGACGGGCAAGTGGTGGCTCGACAACAACTTCGGTCCGGTGACGAAGGAGGTCGAGGCTTTCGACCTCGGCGTGGTGCACGGAGCGATCCCGCCCGAGCTCACCGGGTTGTACGTGCGCAACGGGTCGAACCCGATCACCGGCGACTCGAGCATGTGGTTCTTCGGCGATGGGATGGGTCACGGCGTGCGCCTCGAGCGCGGCAAGGCGCTCTGGTACCGCAACCGATTCGTGCAAACGCCGCTCGTGAAGGCCCGCGCCGGATTCGGAGCGACGCCGCCGGGTGGCCAGGCCAACCAGAGCAACGTGTCGTTCTTCCACCACGGGGGCCGGCTGCTGTCGAGCGGCGAGGTCGGGTTCCCGTTCGAGGTCGATCCTGCCGACCTGTCGACCAAGGGTGTCTACGACTTCGGCGGCAAACTCACCTCGGCGTTCACCGCACATCCGAAGATCGACCCCGCGACTGGTTTGCTGCACTCGTTCGGCTATGGGTTCGTGCCGCCGTATCTGACGTATCACGTGACTGATGCGGCTGGCTCCATGATCCACAGCGAGACGGTCGACGTGTCGACGCCGACGATGATCCACGACTTCGCGATCACCGAACGCGACGTCGTCTTCTGGGAGTTGCCCGTCGTCTTCGATCTCGCGGCCGCAACGAAGTGGGTGAAGGACCCGAACTCGGGCGCTCAGCCCTTCAGCTGGAAACCCGGAGTCGGGGCGCGCATCGGCATCATGCCGCTGGGCGGACCGACCGCGGCGATCCAGTGGTATCCGATCGATCCGTGTTACGTCTTCCACGGGGTCAACGCGTTCCGCGACGGTGACCGTGTCGTGCTCGACGTGTGCCGCCTCACCTCGATGTTCGACGCGTCGGTGCCCGGCTTCGGTGGCGATCTCACGCTGCGCAGGTGGACGGTGGACACCGTCACGCGCAAAGTCACCGACGACATCGTGCGCGATCGCGATCCGGGCGAACTGCCATCGCGCGATCCCCGCAAAGTTGGGCGCAAGCACCGCTACGGCTACCTGGTGCAGAGCCACACGCCGCCAGGTGGCGTGGTGTCGTTCGGTGGGCTGATCAAGCACGACTACCTGCACGACACGCGTGAGGTGTGGGAGCCGCCCGCCGGCCAGCACGCCGGGGAGTGGCTGTTCGTCCCCACTGGCAACGATCCGGCGGAAGACGCTGGGTATCTGCTCACCTATCTCTACGACGATGCGCGTGCGGCATCGGAACTCGTGATCATCGACGCGAGCAACGTGCGCTCGGGGCCGGTCACGCGCGTCGCACTCCCCCAACGCGTGCCCTACGGCTTCCACGCCGCCTGGGTCCCCGCGTAATCGGCGGTCCTGTCCCGCCCTGACAGCAGGAATTTTCGAAAAGTCTTGCAGCACGCGCCCTCTACGGGCACTTTGTGCAGGGCCTTTCGCCACTTGATCCGGGTTTCGGTCCTCCGTGGACCGGATGGTTCAGCGCTGGCGGTGCAGGCCCTTCGGCGCCTTGTCGCGGAAGCCGAGGGCCGTCGACAGCACGTCGCGCCGCACGACCGGGCGACCATGGCCGGGCAGCAGCACGTCGACCCGCAGCGACCGCAGTCGATCCTCGGTCTCGGCCTGCGCCGGCTTGTCGACGGTCTCGGGGTTGAACCACGCCCTCGGTCCGACCGACAACACTGCGTCGCCGCTCAGCAGCGTGCGCGTTCGCTCGTTCCACAGGCTCACCGAGTCGTCGGAATGGCCGGGCGTCACCATCACCTGCCAGTCGGGCGCGCCAGGCACCGCCTCGCCATCGACCAGATACGTCGGGTTCGCCGTCGGCGCGACGTAGCCGCTCTGCACGCAGCCGACCTTCGCCGTCGCCAACTCGCGCAGCGGCGCGAACGAGAACTTCTGCGAACGCATGACCGGCACGATCTTCACGACCTCGCTCGGTCCCGGTAGGGCGAACTTCTCGCCCGCCGCGTACGCCGCCGCCTTCGGTGGCAGACAGACCGAACACGCAGCAGAAGCCTCGAACGACGGCACACCCGCCACGTGATCGACATGGAGGTGCGTCGCCGCGACGACCGGTTCGCCACTGAGCGACTCGGCGGCGAGCAACTCGGTCAGACGCGCCGCCGTCGACGGCACGCCGAGGTCGACGACCAACGGACGACCGGCTCCGCCGTCGGGCACGATCCAGCAATTGAAGATCCACGCACCGAGACGGTGCGCGCCCAACTCGGCGACTGTCATTTCGACGCGGCGTCTTCGTGGAGCGTGTGCGCGACGAGCGCGTTCGCGTGCCCGTGCCCGATCTCGTGCTCGGACTTGAGCCAGGCCACGATCTCCATGTGCTTCGTCAGCCCGCAGCCGCGGATGAGCGCCTTCCACTCGGCGATCGGACGCCCGTACTTCTTCTCGATCGACGGAAAGTACGACGCGGGACCCATCACGCGGTCAGCCGGGGCCTTCGAGCCCGCCTTCTTCGGCGCTGCCATCGCGCCTCCTACCCGTCGAGCCGCTCGATGACGGTCGCGTTGGCCATGCCGCCACCCTCGCACATCACTTGGAAGCCGAACCGCCCGCCGGTCGCCTCGAGCTGGTGCAGCAACGTGGTCATCAGCCGCACGCCCGATGCCCCGAGCGGATGACCGATCGCAATGGCGCCTCCGCGCGGGTTGAGTCGCGACATGTCGCCGTCGGGCAGGAACTCGCCCGCCCACATCAGCGCGATCGCCGCGAACGCCTCGTTGCACTCGATCGCGTCGAACTGGTCGATCGTCATGCCCGCCTTCGCGAGCAGCTTGCGAGTGACCGGGTTCGGCGCCGACAGCACCAGCACCGCGTCGTCGCCACCCACTGCGAAATGACGGATGGCGGCACGAATCGGCAACCCCAACCGTTCGGCAGTGGCGCGGTCAGCGATCAACATCGCCGATGCGCCGTCGGACATCTGCGACGCGTTGCCCGCGGTGATCGCGGGGGCGATCGACGGATCCCACTTCGCCGCCGACCCCAGCGCGGCGAGCGTCTCCATCGTGGTCTCGGGTCGGATGCCCTCGTCGCGATCGAGGATGCCATCGGTGAACCGACCATCGGCATCTTTGATCGGCACCGGTACAATCTCGGTGGCCGACGCGCCGGAATCCCATGAGGCCTTCGCACGACGGTGCGACTCGACCGCCAGCCCGTCCATGTCGTCGCGGGTGATGCCGAAGCGGTCGGCGAGGATCTGCGCGACCTCGAACTGCGTCATCAACTGGCCGTCACACGCGGCCATGAAGTCAGGCGAGAACGGTCCCATGCCGCCGGTTGCGTTCGTCGCCATCGGCGCGCGCGTCATCGACTCGACCCCGCAGGCGATCGTCAGGTCGTACGCCCCGGCCATGACCGCCTGCGCGGCGAAGTGCACTGCCTGCTGCGAGCTGCCGCACTGCCGGTCGACGGTCGTTGCCGACACCGTGTGAGGCAACCCCGCGGCGACCCATGCGTTGCGAGTGACGTTGCAGCCCTGCTCGCCGATCTGCGTCACGTTGCCACCGACCACGTCGTCGACGCGCTCGGGATCAACACCGGTGCGCTGCACGAGTGCGTTCAGTGTGTGCGCCAGCAGGTCGGTCGGGTGCCACCCCGACAGCGCCCCGTTGCGCTTGGCGATCGGCGTTCGGATCGTGTCGACGATGACGGCTTCACGCAGCTCCATCCGCCCGACCTTACCTGACGCCCGTGTCAGGTTCGCAGGGTAGGATCGCCGCCCATATGCGGGGCAACCACGACGTCAGCGGCCGACCGACGCAACTACGCGAGCTCGACCTCGAGACCTTCTTCCGACCGAAATCGGTTGCCGTCATCGGCGCTTCCGACTCGCAGCGCAAGCCCAACACCGCCATGTGGCGCAAGGTCCGCGCCTGGGGCGAGAAGTTCGGAGCGACGGTCACACCGGTCAACCCGAAATTCACCGAACTCGACGGCGTCCCGTGCGTGTCGACCATCGCCGAGGTGCCCGGCCCGGTCGACCTCGCGGCCATCCTCGTCGGCGACGCGGTGCCCATGTTCGAGCAGGTCGCCGCTGCCGGCGCGCGCTACGCGGTCATCTTCGGCGCCGGATTCGCGGAGGTCGGCGGCAAGGGCATCGCCCTGCAGGAGCGATTGAGCAAGCTCGTGCACGCATCCGACACGCACCTGATCGGGCCCAACACCAACCTCAACGCGTTCGAGACGTTCACCGAGTCCGACGGTCGCAAACTCTGCCTCATCACGCAGTCGGGTCATCAGGGTCGGCCCGTCTTCCAGTCGCAGGATCTCGGCGTCGCCATGTCGCACTGGGCGCCCGCCGGCAATGAGGTCGACCTCGAGTTCGCCGACTTCGCCAACTACTTCTCGTCGCTCCCCGACACCGGCGTCGTCGCCGCCTACATCGAGGGCTTCAAGGACGGCCGCACCCTCCAACTCGTCGCCGACCTGATGATGCAGCGGGGCATCCCGCTCGTGTGCGTGAAGGTGGGCCGCACCGACGAGGGTTCGTCGATGGCCGCGAGCCACACCGGGCACCTCACCGGCTCTGACAAGGTGACCGGCAGCGTGTTCGACCAGTACGGCGTGACCCGCGTCGACGGCCTCGACGAACTCACCGAGATCTCCGCGATGTTCTGCCGCACAGTCGCACCCCGAAGGGGCCGCGCAGACGAGCGCCGCGTCGCCATCTACGCGATCTCCGGCGGCACCGGCGCACACATGGCCGACATGTGCGCCGCCGCCGGACTCTCGCTCCCCGATCTCACTGCGAAGACGCAAAAGGTGTTGCGCGCCCACATCCCCGGTTACCTGCGCGTCTCGAATCCGGTCGACTCGGGCGGCGCGCCGTCGGGCGACGAGCGCGGGCGGATGATCCTCGACGCGATCGTGGCCGACCCCAACATCGACGCGGTGATCGTGCCCATCACCGGCGCGCTGGCGTCGATGTCGCACCGATTCGCGACCGACCTCGCCGAGGTGTCACGCACGACCTCCAAGCCGATCTTCGTGGTGTGGGGCTCGCCCATGTGGGACCCGGAGTACACCGAGATCCTCATGCCCGGCGGCGTGCCCACGTTCCGCACGTTCCGCAACTGCGTCGAAGGTGCCCGCGCCTGGTTCGACTTCTGGGCGACACACGAACGGTGGGAGTCGCCGTTCGCCAAGTCCGTTACGCGCCGGAGCGCCGCCGCGACGCAGGTCGAGGCGCTACTGAGACCGAACGCGACGCTGTCGGAACACGATTCGAAGGCAGTGCTCGCGGCCTACGGCATTCCGGTGACCAACGACGTGCTGTGCACCTCACGCGCTGCGGCGATACGCGCGATCGAGGCGATGAGCGCGCCCGCCGTCGTGAAGATCGCGTCGGCCGACATCGGTCACAAATCCGATCTCGGACTCGTGCGCATCGGCGTGAGCACCGCCGGCGAGATGCGACGCTGCTGGGACGAGTTCATGGCCATCGCCGCGACCCGGGCGAAGCATGCGACCGTCGACGGCGTGCTCGTGTGCGAGACCGCGTCGAGCGGTGTCGAGACGCTCATCGGCATGACCACCGACGAGCTGTTCGGCCCGACCATCGCGTTCGGTCTCGGTGGCACGATGGTCGAGGTGTTCGACGACGTCGCCGTGCGCGTGCCGCCGTTCGATCGCATCGAGGCGCGTCGGATGATCGACGAGACCAAGGTCGCACGCCTGCTCGCCGGAACCCGAGGGGCGAAGCCGGCGAAGGTCGCCGCGGTCATCGACGCACTGATGAAGGTGCAGCGGCTCGCCGTCGACTTCGCCGATCCCGCGCGACCCACGACAATCGCCGAGATCGACATCAACCCGTTCGTCGTCAGCCCCACCGGCGCCGTCGCGCTCGACGCGCTGATCGTCTGCCGATGACGCGGGGCTCGATGGTCGACGCGGCTGCCATCGTCGGCATCGGGGCCACGCCCTTCGCGAAGCACCTCGACGAGTCAGAGGTCGTCCTCGCGCTCCAGGCGATCAACGCTGCACTCGACGACGCAGGGATCGATCCGTCCGAAGTCGACGGCCTGTCGAGCTACACGCTCGAGACGACCGAGGAGATCGAGATCGCCCGCAACCTGGGTCTCGGCGACATCGGCTGGTTCGGCCAGATCGCCTACGGCGGCGGTGCGGGATGCGGTGTGGTCGGGCAGGCGGCGATGGCCGTCGCAGCCGGGCAGTGCAGTGTCGCCGTCGCCTGGCGCAGCCGCAAGCGGGGTTCGGCCACGAGTCGGCCGTGGGCCGGTGTGGCCGACCGGGTCGGCGGCAATCAGCAGTGGAGTCGTCCGTTCGGCCTGCTGCGCCCTGTCGACGAGATCGCCATGCTCACGCGTCGCTACCAGCACGAGTTCGGCGCGACGCGCGATCACCTCGCCAACGTCGCGCTCGCCTTCCGCCGTCACGCGAATTCGAATCCTGCGGCGATGATGCATGCCAAGCCGATGACCCGCGACGACTACATGTCGGCGCGCTGGGTCTCCGAGCCGTTGTGCCTGTTCGACAACTGCCTCGAGTCCGACGGCGCGGCTGCCGTCGTGATCTGCTCGGCCGAACGTGCCCGCGATCTGCCGCAACCTCCGGCATTCGTGCACTCGTGGGCGCAGTCGATCCCGAAGCAGCATCAGACGATGACCAACTTCTTCTGCGACGATCCCCTCGACGGTCCCGCCTGGGCGTGCGCCCGCGCGCTCTGGGGACGCGCCGAGATCGGCCCGACCGACGTCGACGTCGCGCAGCTCTACGACGCGTTCAGCCCGCTCATCCTCCTGTCGCTCGAGGGCTACGGATTCTGCGAGCGAGGCGAAGCCGGCTCGTTCACCGACGACGGCGGGCTCGAGCTCGGCGGTCGTCTGCCGACGAACACGTCGGGCGGCGGGATGAGCGAGGCCTACCTCCACGGCTTCAACCTCATCACCGAGGCGGTGCGCCAGATCCGCGGCACGTCGACGAATCAGGTGCTGGGCGCGACGTGGTCGCTCGCCACCTCGGGCGAGGGTGTGCCGACCAGCGCGTTGCTGCTGAGAGGGGCGGGCGCGTGAGCGACGGATTCCTCCAGCCGCGCACCGACGAGTCGTCCGAGCCGTTCTGGCGCTACTGCGCCGACGGTGAACTGCGCATCCAGGCCTGCAATTCGTGTGGTCGACGGCGCATGCCTCCCCGGCCGATGTGTCCGTGGTGCCACTCGCTCGAGACGCGATGGGACCTGATGTCGGGCGCCGGGCGTGTGTGGTCGTTCGTGATCGTGCACCCCCCGCTGCTCGCGGCCTACGCCGCGATCGCGCCCTACAACGTGGTGGTCGTCGAGCTCGACGCTGACCCGACGATCCGCCTCCTCGGCAACCTCGTCACCGATCCGTCCGGCGGATGGGATGCGATCGACCACGATCCGATCGAGATCGGCGAGGCCGTGCAGGTCACGTTCGATGCCGGGTCCACGACGAGCGACGACGAGCCGCTACCGCGGTGGGTCCGAGTGACGGCCCCGCTGCGCTAGGAAAAGGGAGATGTCCGGACACACCTCGCGACTCGCCACGCTCAAGTTGGTGCGGGTCATCCGCAAGGTGGCCGACTGTCCCTGTCCCAAGCACCAGGCCGCGTTTCTTCGCCAGTTGCAAAGGATGGACAAGCTGATCTGCAAGATCGGCAAGGGCGCAGTACCCGGCGATGGGCGGTACATCACCCAGCCGGGCGACGACATGGGCGTGACTACGGCGGTGGCCCACGGCCACACGTTCATTCTCGCCTTCCCGTCGATCTCCGCGGCGCGACGCCATGACCCGACCGCAACATACGCGGGCCTCGAACGAGACGCGGTGCTCCAAATGGCGCTCGACAACCCCGCGTTCAAGGGCGTCCTGGTCACCTCGTCGAGCAACGACGCCGCCTGGGGCGCCGTGACACGCCAGCAGATCGTCGATCTGTTCGGACTCGAGTCCCGCTAGATTGCAGCGGTGACGGCGCGACGTCAGCGAGGGAGAGCACGCCCACCGGTCATGCTCGCCGGCTCGCCAGTCGAACGGCTCCGGCCGAGATCCACGGGTCGTCTGCTCGACGGCGGTTTCGAAGTACTCCGCTTCCGACCGGGGCAGATCGTCGCGGTGCTGGGCGTCACGTGGCTCCCCGTCTATGTGCTGACCCGTTTCATCGGCGATCCGGGCCGGATCATGAGTTGGGTGTGGACCGAGGTCTGGCACGGCCTCTCCAAGCGATCGCGGTACGACCACTGGATCGGCCCTGCCTTCCCGAAGTGGGCGATCCTCGGATCGCTGGTGATGCTGCTCTGCGAGATGCTCACCGGCATCGGGGTGGCGTTCCTCGTGACGTCGTGGGTTCGCGGCGCCGATCCCACCAGCCGCCAGACGCTTCAGCAGATCTGGCGGCGGATCCCCGCCGCGACGCTGACCTGGCTGATGGCGCTGGTCGTCAAGATCGCCTCGTTCGCGCTCTTCGGTATCGGCCTGATGATGACGGCTCCGATGCTCGCCGTGCTCGCGCCGGTGGTCGCCTCCGAGCAGCACCGTCCGGTCGCATCGCTGCGCCGATGCTTCGAACTCACGCGCACCAGCCGCAACATGGTGCAGGGCCTCTACCTGCTTCCGCCGATCATCGGGCTCGTGATCAATTCGAGCGTGCACCTCGCCGACCAGAGCGGCCTGCTGCCGATCCCCTTGTTGACCAGCGTGCTCGCCGCGCTCCTCGTCGCCGCGCTGACCGCATGGCGTGCGGCCGTCTGGGCGCTGACCTACGCCAACACGCGGGTCGCTACCGAGGGGCTCGACCTTCGCCTCGAGATGGCGCGGGTGATGCCGTGATCGCGCAGGCCCGACCCGCGCACGACGACATGCGCACCGTGTTCAGCCGACCGGAGTTCGACCGCTCGCCGTCGTGGTTCAGCCGGGCCGTCGGCGCGCTCAGCCGCTTCTTCGATCACCTGCCGTTCGGCGCCGCGTTGAAGTTCATCGCCTGGGTCGCGCTCGCCCTCGTCATCGCGTTCATGCTCTATCGCTTCATCCGATGGGTACCCCGCGCGCTCGAGCGCTGGCGCAACCGCGGTCGTCGCGACCATCGCGTCGACGACGTCGTCGATGACCTGGGCGTGCGTGAGCCCGCCGAGTGGGGTGCCGAGGGCGCCGCCTACGAGCAGATCGAGGACTGGAAAGAGGCGATCCGCTGCCGTTACGCGGAGATCGTCACCACGATGCTCCGCCTTCGCCGCGCCGTCGACGAACCCGGACGCACGACCGGCGAGCTGCGCGGCGACGTGACCCGGTCGACTCCCGAATGCGCCCTCCCGTTCGGCGAGCTCACGGAGATCTTCGAGGTCGTGTGGTTCGCCGACCGCGAGGCGACGCGCGAGAACCACACACGACTCGTGCGCCTCGCCGACGACGTGCGTGGCTCACTCGGCATCCCACTCGGCGGCACCGCGGCGGCCGGAGCGATGGTCGGCCCGCCATCCTTCGGGGCGCCATCGTGAGCGACACCCTCGTCGAGCCGACATCCGATGCCCCGCTCCCACTGGTCGCGCCGGTCGAACCGAACGACGACCCACGCGTCGCCCGATGGTCGTCGCGCCGGGTCTGGACGATCGTCGCTGTCATCGTGGCGACCGCACTGATCGTCCTCCTCGTGGTCAATCAGTTCGGTGACTCGGGTCCGCTCGCCTCGAACGAGGACGACGGCTACTCAGGACTGCGGCTCCTGCTCGAATCCCGTGGGTCGAAGGTCGACCTCGTCGATGCCGGCAAAGTGAACGAGGCGGCAGCGGCCCGCTTCGACGTGGTCTTCGTGCTCGACCCGGCCGGCGTCGCCGATGACCAGCTCAAGAGTTGGTACAACTTCGTCCACGCCGGCGGAACCCTGGTGCTCGGAGCTCCGACGTCGGACGGCGTCGGTGCCGGCAGCGCAAATTCTTCGACGACCGATCGAGGGGTGTGTGACGTCGAGAGGTTGGCCGAAGTCGACCAGATCCACAACGCCGACACGGGAGGCCACGTGGTCGCCCGCGACGAGTCATCGTGCTTCGGCGACGCGCGGCAGGCCTTCGTCACCGTCGCTCCCTGCGGCACCGGCAGCCGCGTCACGCTCAGCTCACCGAAGGTCTTCGACAACGTCACGATGGGAGCGCCGACGACGAAGCGCAACCGGCCCGAGGTGCGCGCCAATGCCGACCTCGCGGTGGCATTGATGGAACCGAGTGACGGCGCCCGCGTGGGCATCGTCAGCGAAGGAGTCCAATACGGTTTGGGCGCCGCCGGCTCGGCACCACCGTCGAAATGCGCGCATGCGGGTGAGGGCGGATCCTTCGATCCGGTGCCCGTCCCGCCGGGAACGGGATCGGCGTCCGCCCGCGGCCACAATCCGGGCTCGGACTCCCGGCAGGGCTCCACCGGCTCGGGCCAGGGCTCCGGTTCCGGGCAAGGCCAAGGCTCCACCCCACCCGGCCAAGGTTCCACCGAACCCGGCCGGGGCTCCACCGGCTCAGGGCAAGGCTCGGGTTCCGGACAAGGCTCCGGCTCAGGACAGGGCTCCGGATCGGGCCAGGGCTCCGGATCGGGCCAGGGCTCCGGATCGGGACAAGGATCCGGCCAGGGCTCGGGACAGGGCTCCGGGCAACAGCAGGGCAACACTCGACCGTCGCGGCAGCGCCCGCCGAACCTGTTCGATCAAATGTCGCCGGGTGTCCTGCTGGCCCTCGCACAGTTGTGCGCGGCCCTCGTCTGGTATCTGATCCGGCGATCGCGACGCGACGCGGTCGTCACCGACGAGGAGCTGCCGGTCGAGCTGCGCTCGAGCGAACTCGTCGAGGCGTTCAGCACATTGCGACAACGAGCGGGCGACGCCGCGCGGTCGGGCGAGGATCTCCGCCGTCACGTCCGCGAACAACTCAACATCGAGATGGGCCTGCCGCGTGATGGGCCGGTCGACGAGCTCGTGCAGATGATCGCGTCCAGAACGGGTGACGATGCCACGACACTCCGAGCAGTTCTCGCGGGTGAGCACGTGGCAACACCGGAGCAACTGCTCGGACTCGCGCAGGCACTCGATACCGTCCGTCGCCGGGTCGTGGACCGCGCACGTCTCGCCGGCGCGGTGGTCACGCCGACATGAGACCGACCCGGCAGTTCATCGCCCTCGCGGTCCTCGTCGGGGTGGTGTGCGTCGCCTATCCGGGCAAGGTTCCCTACGGCATCTGGTTCGGCGTCCTCGTGATCAATGTCGTGCTTGCCGCGCTGGCCGTCTCCGATCTCGTCCGTGCGCCTCGCCGCGACGATTTCCGACTGACGCGCGAGCACCCCGGCACCGTCACGATGGGCACGCCGTTCGCGTTGACCTGGCGCGTCGAGAACCTCACCGACTTCCGTCTCCACATCAGGGTCGGCGACGAGCTCGCCGAATCGCTCGGCGCGGCGACGCGGCGATTCGAGCTCTCGGTGCCACCGATGGCGGACGGGACCGCCAGCACCGAGGCATGCCCACGACGGCGCGGGCGATTCACGCCACGCCACGTCGTCGCCGAGGTCCGAGGTCCGCTCGGACTGGCCTGGCGCAGCTATCGGCTCGACACACCCTCGGAGCTGCACGTGCACCCGGTGTTCTGGTCGCGCAAGGTTTCCGACGCGAAGCTGCGCCACGGACGGACCATCGAGACCGGTGTCCGCCGCACGAAGGGAGTGGGCACGGGCACCGACTTCCTCCAACTGCGCGACTACACACCCGACGACCAGTTCAACCGAATCGACTGGGCCGCGACCGGACGACGCGGGCGGCTCGTCGTGCGCACGTACCAGCCCGAGCAGAACCAGAACGTGGTCGTCGTGCTCGACAGTGGGCGGCTCATGGCGGCGAACGTCGCCGACGCACCGCGATTCGAGCACGCCGTCGACGCGGCAAGGGCGCTCGCCACCATCACCACGGCCCTCGGCGACAAGATCGGGCTGATTACGTTCGACGACGGCGTGCACACCGTGCTGCGTCCGGAGCGCTCGCGCTCGCAGCCGACGCGCCTCGTCGACGCGCTGTTCGACATCCATCCGCAGCTGGTCGAGAGCGACTACCTCGAGGCGTTCAGCGAGGTCGTGGCGCTCGTGCGGCGTCGCTCGCTGCTCGTGCTGCTCACCGAGCTGTCGCCGGCGGCCGACACGACCGGACTCTTCGACGCCCTCCCGATCCTCACCCGCCGCCATCGCGTGCTGATCGCCTGTATCAAGGATCCCGATCTCACGCAGTGGGCCGGCGCCCGTCCCGACGACGTCGGCGAGGCCTTCCGCTCAGCGGCGGCCGCCGACGCGCTGCGGGCACGACGCGATCGCCTCGCTCGGGCGCGACGCCTCGGTGCCGGGGTCGTCGACACCGAACCCCACCGGCTTGCCGGCGAACTCGCCGACGCCTATCTGTCGATCAAGTCGCAGGGCTCGCTGTAGCGACGCGGCGCCCACGACTGGCACTCACGGGGCGATCGTCGCCCTCGACGGCCCATCCGTCGAGGTCTGCGAACGTGCCGGTGGCGCCGTTGCGCGTGACTCTCGAACCCAGCCCGAGGCCGTACGTGAGCAGGGCCGTGAACGTGACCACGCCGATCCCGACGCGCACGGCAATCGGCAACTCGGACGGTGTGACGAACGCCTCGATGATCGCGGAGCAGACCAGACAACACATCGCGCCGAGCATGACGACCGACGATCGCATGCCGGCGAGCCGAAGTGACTCGGATCGCGACCGATCGCCCGGCACGATCACCGCCCAGGCGATCGCGAGACCCGCACCGCCGGACATGAACACCGCGCTGAGCTCGAGCAGACCGTGCGGCAGGATCAGACCCCAGAACAACTCACCGCGGCCCGCGCTGTGCAGGACCGCCGCCATCGTCCCCACCGACTGGCCCTGCTTGCCGAGCAACGCGATCGCGCCGACCGCGCCCGCGGCTCCGAGCCCGAACGCCATCACCGCCACCTCGATGTTGTGCGTGAAGAGCTCGAAGACCCACTGCTGCGCCGGCTTGGACGAGTAGTAGTGCTCGAACTCGTCGTTCGCGATCACCTTCTGCAACTCCGCCGGGATCTCTGCATTGCGCACGTCGGGGCTGTGCGCGAGCCACACGCCGACGATCACCGCGGGGACCAACGTCACCAAGGCAGCGAGCAGGATCGCACGGCGCGTCTGGAACATCGCGGCCGGCAGCGCCACCGAGAAGAACGTGCGGATCGGGCGACCGCTGCCAGCTCGCGAGCCATAGATCGCGGCACGCGCCTCGCCGAGTGAGCGGCTGAGTCCATCGGTCAGCACGGTGTCGTCATACCGCGCACGTGCCTGCGAGAGATGCACGCTCACCACGTCGTAGAGACCCAGCAGCTCGTCGATCTCGTTCGGTCCGACGCGCTTCGCCCGACTGCTCGTTCGTCTCGACACGTCCTCGAGTCGTCGCCAGACCGGCTGGTTCTCAGCGATGAACTGGTCGATCTCCACGGCGGCAGCCTACGAGTGACGGCTGCCGGCCAGTACGATCTCGACATGGCAGTTCGACCCGGGACCGTCATCACGCCCGAAGCGGTCCGGCTCGAGTTCTCGCTCGGCGGCATCGCGACCCGGTGTCTCGCCAAGATCATCGACGTGCTGATCGCCGGAACGTTCACGCTGCTGGTGGGGATCCTCGGCGTCCTGTTGACCAGCGCGCTCAACGGCCACATGAGCGCCGAGGGCCGGTCGGTCCTGCTGCACATCCTGCTCGCTCTCGACGTGTTCGTCGGGTCGATCATGGTGATGCCCGTGATGGAATGGCTCGGTCGTGGCCGCACCCTCGGCAAGGCGGCGATGGGGCTGCGCGTGGTCACCGACGTCGGCGAGGGCATCTCGTTGCGGCACGCGGTGGTCCGCGGGATTCTCCAGGTCGTCGAGCTGCCGACCGGACTCGCCTTCTTCGCCGCAGTGTCGAATCCCCGTCAGCAGCGGCTCGGTGATCTGGCGGCGGGCACCATCGTCATCTCCGACGCAGCCGAGTTCGGCCACGCGACCATGGTTCCGACGATCTTCCCGTCGCCTCGCGGGTTCGAGCAGTTCACCGCGCAGCTCGACGTCACGAACATGACCTCGGATCAGTTCCGCTTGCTGCGCGACTTCCTGTTGCGCTGCCACCAACTGACCCCCGATGCACGCGGTACCCTCGCGAGCGACATGGCCACCCGCATCACGCGGATCGTCGGATCACCCGCGTCGTTCCCGCACCCCGAGCTCTACCTCAACTGTCTCGCGTCCGCGTATCAACAGCGTTACTGCCCGCACCTCTTCGCGCCTCGCCGGCAGTTCCAGCGCTCGTAGCGAGGGGCGCACGCTCGCTCAGTCTTTGGACGACCCGCCGGTCGCAGCCGCGACGAGATCGACGATCCGGATCGGCGAGCTGGGTCGCACCACCGGCTTGCCCGAGGGGTGCGGCGAGGTGTCGTTGCCCGTCGCCTGCGCTCGCAGCGCGCCGACCGTGCACTGATCGCGCGGGATGACGGCGAACGGGTCGTAGTGGAACAGGCGCATCGCGTTCTCGTGCGTCATGGCATCGATCTCGGCATCCGAAACGCCCGTCAACGAAGCCGCGAGCCGCTCGGGTGAATCAGGCCACGTCGAATCAGAGTGCGGGTAATCGCACTCCCAGGTGATGCGGTCGACGCCGACGCGGTCGCGGATCGCGACCCCGGTGGGATCATCGATGAAGCAGGCGATGAACCGCTCGCGGAACAGATCGCTCGGCCGCATCGGCAGGTCTTGGCCCGTCCATTCCTGGTGATGCTCGTAGACGTAGTCGCAGCGTTCGAGGAAGTACGGGATCCAGCCGATGCCGCCCTCGCTCAGAGCGAACCGCACGTCGGGGAACTTCGTCATCACCCGCGACCACAAGATGTCGGCCGCCGCCTGCACGATGTTCATCGGCTGGAGGGTGATCATCACGTTGATCGGCGCCTCGATCGAGGTGATCGTCAACTGCGACGACGACCCGATGTGCAGGCACACGACAGTCCCGGTCTCGGACACCGCGCGCCAGAACGGGTCCCAGTGCTCGTGGTGGTAGCTGGGCCACCCGAGCTTCTCGGGGTTCTCCGAGAAAGTGACCGCACGGCACCCCTTCGCTGCCATGCGCCGCACCTCGCCGGCCATCAGCTCGGGGTCCCAGATGGGCGGGATCGCGAGTGGGATGAACCGGCCCGGATACGTGCCGCACCACTCGTCGACGTGCCAGTCGTTGTACGCCTGGACGAGCGCGAGGGCCGCATCCTTGTCAGCCAGCGTGCTGAACAGCCGCCCGGTGAAGCCGGGGAACGACGGGAAGCAGAGTGA
>JAYTFP010000193.1:0-20497 GCA_043734285.1 Acidimicrobiaceae bacterium | reverse complement strand
ATGGCATGGAAGAGGTAGTCGGTTCGATCCCGATCAGCTCCACTTCGTAGGGCCTGAAAGGGCTCAGGTCATTCAGATCTCGGTGATGGCCACGCCGACGCGGAGCTTGGCTCGACTCGGCCATCCACGATCGGTCGCCACGAGGCGATGAGCGCCGAGGTGTTCTGCGGTCGCGATGACCAGAGCGTCGGGCAGGTTCAACGATCGATGCCGAGCCCTGAGCCCAGCGGCCACCTTCGCGATCTCGGCGTCCAATGGCGCGATCTCGATCGGGAGCCGTTCAACCAGCCGCTCGACAGTCGCCACCGCACCTCGACCGCGGCGAGACGGCCCGACCAACACCTCGGCGAACGCAGACGCCGGCATGACGAGTTGCTCGTTCTGCGCATCGGCTTCCGCAAGCACCGCGCTCGCCGCTTCGTGATGCGCATCGCTGCGATCGAGGAAGCCGATCAGCACGCCCGCGTCGAGCACGGTCACTCCCATTCGTCGCGCAGCCCCGCCAACTCGTCAGCCTGGTAGACGCCCGTCAGGGCTCCGGAGAACTCGCCGAGCACATCGACTTCGCGCTCGAACACCACGCGGCCGGGCCCATCGGAGTGGGCGACCAATCGCTCGCCGACATCGAGCCCAGCGGCCCGGAGCGCATCGGCAGGAATGGTCACCTGATGCTTGGAACTCACGCGGGAGGTACCGCGGCGGCGATTCTTTACTTCACTCATAGATGTAAAGGATATCAGAGGCGTCCGCTACCGGCGCGACGGGCAGCGGCTCATGCCAGAGCTCGATCAACAGACCGACCAGATCGGCGGCCTTCGCTACTCCCGCACCGTCATCTCCACACAACGAGGGCCCTGCAAGCACAGGAACTCCATGTGACGAAGAGCTGAAGCGGGGCTGAAGCGGGCGGAAAGTGGCCGGCGGGACGGTGTTCATACAGCACCCGTCCCGTGACCATCAGGAGCAGATCATGACCATCCACTCAGTCATTTCGAGGATCACCCGCAAGCCGTCCCCCTCGCCGACCGCACCGCTCGCCGACGATCCGTGGTCCTGCATCATGAGGGGCGAAGGAACCGTGATCCACGGTACTTGCCCCGAAGCCCGCCACTACGGCCGGACCTGAAGTCGGGGTCACATCGCGCGACCCGCCGGCCCAGTTGAACAGGACTGGAAGGGGCGAATTAGGTGGCCGGCGTACAATGGCCTTGGGATCGCCTGGACCTCGCGACAGCATCACCGCACTCGCGGTCGGGCGTTGACGAGCGAGGAGTTCTGGATGACTGAGCAGTTTTCCGACCCGGTGATCCATCAGGCGGAAGGCGTCCTCGCCGAACGACTGCACATCGACGTCCGCGCGGCGGCGCTCATCATGCGTGATCACAGCGAGAACGACGGCGGTGACCTCGTTGGGCTTGCTGATCAGATCGTGAACCACGGGCTCCGGCTCGTCGCCCGTTCTCGCCTCGTCTGAACAGTTGCGCCGAGCCGCTCCGGTTGAGTCGTCGCCGGTCGGGGAATCACTTACTGGACGCGCCCTCACCTGAGCGGGGCGTCCAGAACGAGGTGACGAGATGGATCTGCACCGAATCATCGTCGAGGTCGATGGGAGCCCCGAATCGTTCGCGGCCGTCGAATGGTGTGCCGAGCACGCCGGCGCCGACGACGAGGTGGTCGCCGTGGCAGCGATGTCACTCGTCGGCCAACTCGCCCTGACCATGCCGCCGTCCGACCTGAGCTACTGGCAGGAGGGCACCCGTGCGGCGCTCGAGGGCAGCATGACCGCGCCGCTCCGACGCCACCACGTGCGGTACCGCACGCGTATCGAGAGCGGCACTCCCTGGAAGTGCATCATCGACGCGGCGGAGAACGAGCACGCCGACGCCATCGTGCTCGGCCGCCACCACAGCCGGCTCGCCGAGATGCTCTCGGGTGCCGGGACGAACAAGGTCGTGCAACGCAGCACGGTGCCGGTCATCATCGTGCCGTTCATCGAAGACGCCGCCGAACCCGCCGCCTGAGGACGACGGCTGGCACGGCTGCGTCGCCCCCCAGGCTCAAATGGGGGCAAACCCCGATTCCCGCCGGCGCCGCGATGAGCGACGGTGCGAGGCATGACCCGAACCGAGCGACCTCCATCCGACAACTCCCGACCCGCACGATCGATCGACGCGTTCGTCGATGCCACTCCGGCGACGCGCGACCGCTACATCGACTTCCTGAGGGCCCTCAGCATCGTGGTGGTCGTGCTCTGGCACTGGGTGTTCTCGATCACACACTGGACGTCGGACGGGCGGCTCACGATGCCCAACCCCATCGGCGGAATACCGCTGCTGTGGTCGGCGACCTGGCTGCTGCAGATCATCCCGGTGTTCTTCTTCGTCGGCGGGTTCTCGAACTACACCGGCTGGATCGCCAGCCGCAGGGAACGAGGCACCGACACGGCATTCGTTCGCAGCCGGCTCTCACGGATCCTCGCTCCGGTGACCGCGTTCATCGGGACCTGGGTCGTGATCGAAGTCATCGGGCGGCTGGTGGTCGCCGACTACCGAGGCGTGTGGCACTGGGGACGGGTCGTCTTCGTGCCCCTGTGGTTCATCGGCGTGTACGCCGGCGTGATCCTCCTGGTCCCGCTGACGGCTCGTCTGCACCGGACGGCGCCCGTTCGAACGATCTGCGTGCTCGGTGCCGCGATCGCCGCGGTCGATCTCGTGCGATTCCAGTTCGGGGTCGGCGGAATCGGTGTGTTGAACGGCGCGTTCGTCTTTCTCTTCTCCCACCAGCTCGGCTACTTCTACGCGGACGGCACTTTGACCCGATGGTCGCGACAGCGACTGTGGGCACTCACGCTCGCATCGTTGGTGGCGCTGACCGCACTGACGAGCATCGGGCTCTACCCGCGGTCGATGGTGGCGTCCACCGGCGGGCGATTCAGCAACCTCAACCCTCCGACGGTGGTCATCGCCTGCCTCGCCGTCTTCCAGGTCGGGGTCGCCATGCTGCTGCGCGGCGCAACGACCCGATGGCTCGCCCGTCGCCGCCCGTGGCGAGCCGTCATCGCCATCAACGGCGTGATCATGACCCTGTTCGTCTGGCACATGAGCGCCTACGTCCTCGCACTCGGACTCGTGCAGCTCGCGGCCGGCGCTCCTGGTGCACACGCGACCGGGACCTGGTGGTTCGAGCGCCCGGTGTGGCTCGTCCTCCCCGCACTCATGCTGGTGCCGCTCGTCGCGCTCTTCGCCCGTGTCGAACTGCGCCGGATACGGTCAGGATGCGATGGTGCAGGTGGTTGACGATCCGACATCGACTGACGAGGTCGAACCTCGACTCAGGGAGATCCTCGGCGGCGCCGCCGCGTTCCGCATCTTCGCGGTGGGATGGACGGTCGCCATCGTGACGATCGATGCGCGATCCGGCGTGCTCGAGAACCGAGCGGTCGCGATCACCGTCTTGGCGGCACTCGCCGCGTGGACCTCGGTCGTCGCGGTCTGGGCCCGGCTGACTCCGCGACGACTCCTCGCGCCACCGACGATCGCATTCGACATGCTGCTCGCTGCCGCGACGGTCGCGACCGACTCGGCCGTCTACCGCGGCTCGCATCCGCAGAGTTTCGGTTCGGTCTGGCCGGCCGCAGCGGTCGTCAGCACTGCGGCGATCCTCGGATGGATCCCCGGACTGCTCGCAGGGGCGGGAATCGGCGTCGTGAACTTCGCGTCCGCGGCAATCGCCGGCCGCGTCGACGGTCGTTACCTCGCACTCAGCGGCACGCTCGTGCTGCTCGCGACCACGGGTGCTGTCGCCGGGTACGTCGCCGGCCGCTTGCGGCGCGCCGAATCGGAGATCGCCCGCGCCCGCGCCCGCGAGGAGTTCGCGCGGACGCTGCACGACGGTGTCCTCCAATCGCTCGCAGTGATCCAGCGAAGAAGCGACGACCCGTCTCTCATCGAGCTGGCGCGAGAACAAGAACGCGAGCTCCGAGACTTCGTGACCCACGGCGCGCGCGAGACGGGCGACCTGATCGCCGCCATCCGACAGAGCGCGACCCTCGCCGAGCGCGACCACGACATCCGCGTCGAGGTCGTGGTGATCGAAGCCCCCACCGTGTCCGCCGCAGCGCAGGCCGCGCTCGCCGGAGCCGTCTCGGAGGCGATCGCCAATGCGGCGAAGCACTCGGGCGCGGCGACGGTCACTGTCTCTGTCGATCGCAACGAGGGCGCCGGGACGGTCGTGAGCGTCCACGACGATGGTTGTGGGTTCGACGTCGACGCACCGACGAGCGGTACGGGGCTCGCGAGGTCGATCCGGGCGAGAATCGACCAGGTCAACGGCACCGTCTCGATACGGTCGTCACCCCAGCGCGGTACCGAGGTGACGATGTGGACTCCATGAGCGGTCGAGTGGCGTGACCGCCGAAACGAATGTCCGAGTCGTGATCGCTGACGATCAGCCGATCTGGTTGACCGGGGTGCGCGCTGATCTGGGCGACCGATTCGAGGTCGTCGGCGAGGCCGAGACCGGCGCCGACGCGATCGAGTTGATCGAACGCCTCCGTCCGGATCTCGCGTTGATCGACCTCCACATGGGCGGCGGGGGTGGGATGGCCGTGGTCCACGCGTGCGCGGCCGACGTGCCGATCGTGATCCTCACGGTCTCAGAGGCCGAGCACGATCTGCTCGAAGCCGTGGCCGCGGGGGCCGTGGGATTCCTCACCAAGTCGACCCGCCCCGCCGAGCTCCGCACAGCGCTCCTGTCGGCGGCTGCCGGCGAGCCCGTGTTCTCGCCACACCTGGCGGGTCTCCTCGTCGGTGAGTTCCGACGACTGGCGTCGAAGAAGGGCCCGACCGATTCGCTGTCGCCGCGCGAACGAGAGGTCGTCGGGCTCGTCGCGCGCGGGCACGCTTACCGAGAGGTCGCTGACGAACTGTTCATCTCGCCGAAGACGGTCGAGAACCATGTCCGCAACGTGATGGCGAAGCTGCACCTGTCGCGCCGCCACGAATTGATCCGATGGGCGGTCGACCGCGGGATCGACTGATTCCCCCCGCGCCGAGGCGCGCGTCAGGGCGACAGCACGCAGTAGATCGCCTTGTGCGCAGCCGCGGCGCGTGTGGCCAACGCGGAGAGTCGCGTGATGCCGTCGGCGTTGTCGCCGCCGTCAGCGAACCAGTGCACGCCGTACCGCTCCCACTCGTCGCCGAGGTCGTCGACCCTCGCCGACTCGACCTTCGCCAGCGCGGTCACGATCTCGGGCCGGATCTCCTCGAGCACCACGTCGCCGCACGTCGACACGACCGGTGCCGTGAGCGCGTTCACCGCGGCGGGCGTCATCGAGTCGAGGATCACGAGAAACGTGTCGAGGTCCCACGGTGCCGGGCCGTTGTCGATCACGTCGGGGCTCTTGAGGTCGATGCTGCCCCATTCCTTTGCACGCTCCTCGGCGTCGCCGCGGTTCGCTGCCAGGAAGTAGATGGTGATCGGACCACCCGTACTCGACTCGATCGGCGTGTCGAGTGCCGTGGTCGTCGATCCTCCGGGAGGATCGGTCGTCGGCACGAGCGGCGCCATCGGCGTCAGGTTGCCGGGTGCGCCCTTCCAGTTGCAGTCGTCGGCGACAACCGTCGACGTGCCCTCGTCGGCACGAGCCCCGCTCCGCGGCGCGTTCGAGCCGGAGCATCCGGCGGCACCCGACGAAGCGAGCGCGATCACTGTCGCAACCGACGCCACATTGCGAACCCTCACGCCCGACTCCGCAGATACACCTCGGTGAACGCCTCGACCATCCGTTGCGGACCGTAGACCTCGGTCGCGCGGGCCCGCGCGGCGTGTCCCAGCCGCTCCAACAGTTCGCCGTCGGCGGCCATCGCCGTCAGATGTGACACGAACGCCGCCACGTCGCCCGGCTCGACCAGATAGCCCGTCTCGCCGTCGACGACGATGTCGGTCACGCCCCCGGCCGCCATCGCGACCACGGGGACCGACCACGCCATCGCCTCGATCAGGCTCAGACCGAACCCCTCGTACTCCGACGTCGAGCACAGCACGTCCGCAGCGCCGAACGCGTCGTCCAACTCGTCCTCGGAGAGCCGCCCCGAGATGTGGACCGCGCCGTCGACGCCGCGAGCGCGGGCGACCGTCCGCAGACTGTCGTCCTCGGCGCCGACCCCGACGATGATGAGGTCTGCGCCGACGCCGGTGTCGCGCAACCCGGCGAGCACTTCGATCATGATGTCGAACCGCTTGCTGGGGACGAGCCGTCCGAGCCCGAGCATCACGAAGCTGTCGGCCCCGATGCCCAACTGCGCCCGAGTGCCCTCGCCCGCCGCGGCACCGGCCGGCGAATGCGCGCCGTCTGCGCCCGCCGCATCGACCGCCAGGGGGAACATCGCGATCCGCTCGGCGGGCACGTGCCACGCCTCGCGTGTCTGCGTCGCGACCGCCGACGAATGCGCCACCAGCGTTGCCTTCGAGACGCACACCCAGACGCCCTCGAGCCGATCGGTCAAGCGTCCGTGACGGCCCGATCCCGGCGCGTCGTGGACCTCGAGCACCATCGGCATCCGAGGATGGCGCAACCACCCCAGCAATCCCATCCACACCGTGCCGCTGTGGAACTGCACGACATCAGGACGGATCGCCCACATTCGCCGCGCCACCGACCACACCACCATCACTCGGTGCCACGGACGCCGCTTCGGCGAGAACCCCAGCGAGTGCACCGTCGCCGGGACCGCGTCGAGCTCGTCCTGGGCCAGCGCGGCGCGCGCCTGGATGATGTGCAGTTCGACGCGGCTCGGGTCGATCCCGTCGGCGAGACGGCGCACGACGCTCTGCACGCCCGCGTGACGACTGAATCGCCACACGACGTGCACGACACGCACCGGCCGGTCGGCCATATGCCCCGCTCCCCTCTGTGCCGAACGGCTCGCACCATTATGCGGTGCCTGAGCCTCACCTCCGAACCCCGTGAAGTCTGAAACGATGGCCGCGATGGCGACGAGCGAGCAGCCGACCGCAGACATCGATCAGGTGCAGTGGCAGATCACGCCTCGTCACCAGGTCGTGCTCGGATGGGCCGGCGTCGCGTTCGCGGCGACCGCGGTCGCGGTCACGGCCATTGTCACCGTCACGCAGCGAATGTTCGGCGCCGGCACCGCCGGTGCGAGCACGTGCGAGTTCTCCGAGACCGAGGTCTACTGCCGCATGGCGGGGCGCGCCCCCGCTCGATCGCTGACGCTGTGGCGGCCCCTCTCACCATTGATCGCCCGAGGCGTCCACGCCATCACCGGATGGGACCTCCCCCACTCGTTCCTCGTCCCGGCCTTCATCGGATTCGTGTTGGCCATCGTCGGCACCGCGCTCGTCGCGAACGCCCTCGCCGACGCGTTGGACCTGACCCTCGCAGCGCGACGGATGCTGATCGTCATCGCCGTGTCCGCCTGGCTCGTCACCCCGTTCGCACTTCGCTTCTGGTTGTTCCTACCGACGATGACCGACATCCTCGGTACGGGGCTGTGCACCCTCTGGCTCGGTCTCGTGCTCGGCCGATCGCGACACGCCGTGTGGCTGGCTCCAGTCGTCGCGGCGGCCGCGGTGCTGAACCGTGAGGTCGTGCTGCCCTTCTTCCTGATCGCCGGCGCCGTTGTCCTCGTCACTCGGTTGCGGAGTTGGACCCTCGTCGTACCGAGCGCGGCGATCGTGACCCTCGGTTTCGTCCTGGCGAGCGTGACCGATCACGATCACCCGAACCCGGGTATCTCGGGCACCCTCGACAGCCTGAAGGGATCGATCCTGCACCCGTTCGCGCTGCGGTCGGTGGTGACGCTGACGATCGGCTTCGCGCTGATCGCGCTGACCCCCACCGCGCTGTGGCGCCAGGGCTGGCGCGGCCCCGCGCGAACGCACCTCTGGGTCGTGGCGGCCGCCGCGCTCGGCCCGTTCGCCGTCTACCTCTCCGACATGCAGCACGACCCGCGGATCGCGTCACCGGCCACGCCGCTGCTGTGCGTGGTGTTCGCCTGCTGGATCGTCTCGGCGCGCCGTGTCACACACATCGCCCTCGGTACCGCCGCGTTCGCGGTCTGGGCCGTCGCCTGGAAGGTCGTGGTGGCCGCCCCGCCGACTCCCGACGGCTACGTCGAGTTCTTCCGCGGTCGCCAGCAGGCGGGCGTGGTCACCGCGGCGGTGTTCGGACTGCTCTGCCTCGTCGCGATGGTCCTCGACGCCAAGGCGATCGCCGACGACCGTCAGGCCACCGGCGGCGCCGTGAGGCGGCACGCCGCATCGAGACTGCGTCGTGGCGGCGAAGCCGATGAACCCGGCAACGCCCGTTGTCAGACGATCCGCTTGCCCTCCAGCGCGTCACCCGAGACGGCCGGTTCCCAGGCGATGCGAGCCGCGTCGCCGTAGAGCCGGTCGAGTCGGTAGAAGTGGCGCTCCTCGTCGAGGAACACGTGCACGACGACATCGCCGTAGTCGAGGAGCACCCAGCGCTTCGAGTCGAGTCCCTCGACCGCGGTCGGCCGGCGATCGAGCGCGACGAAGACCTGCTCCTCGACCTCGTTGGCGATCGCCGCGACCTGCCGCGTGTTCGACGCCGACGCCAACACGAAGATGTCGCAGATCGCCAGGATGGGCCCGACCTCGAACACCACGATGTCGGTGGCCTTCAGGTCGTCGGCCGCGACGGCGGCCGCGACGGCCAGCTCGGTTGCACTCGTGCGATCAGTCATCCGTGGTAGTCGGTCCCCAGTGTCACCGTGACGTCGAAGGTCTCAGTCTGCTCGCTCGAGGCAACGGCGGTCACACCGAACTTCGCGGCGATCTTCGCCGCGGCGGCCTCCTGCGACGAATCATGGAACTCGACCAGGGTCGCGGCACCGACCGCCGCCTTGGCGTTGCCGATCACGAGGATCTCCCCACCGGCGGCGACAACGTCGGGCGCAGCCTTGGCCGCGGCGGTCGGATCGGTGGTGGCCGCGAGGATCCGCACACGGGGCCGCTGCCCCGGGAACGCGCTCGTCGGATACGGCACGACCTTCTGCATCAGCTCGGCGATCCGCGCGGCATCCGATGTGAAGTAACGGGCGGCGCCGAAGGGTTTGTCGCTCACGGGCAGGATCTCGAAGTCGGTCTTGCCCGAGGCCATCGCGGCGGTCACGGCAACGAGGTCGTCGACCCCCTTGCCGGTCGCGCCGTTGGTCGACGAACCGGCGTTCGGCGCCAGCGCCGCGAAGTACGCATCGAACACCAGCGAGGCCCTGGTCGCCCTGTTGGTCGCCACCTCACCGTCGGCGCGGAACCGCAGGAATTCGGCAGCCTCTGCCGCCGAGAGGTGGAGCTTGCCCGCTGGATAGACCTCTTTCCGCTGGCCGTTCTTCACGTCGAAGAGCGGATCGGGATTGGTGATCGTCAACGTGCCCGCGGGTGCGAGGAGCTGCTCGAGGTCGGTCGGACCCAGGGTGATGCTGTCGGTCACGCCGAGTCCGAGGAGCTGCTCGAGTTGCGTCGTGGCCGCGTTGAGCCCGCCCGAGTCGTACAACGAGTCGAGCGACTGCAGGGGTTTGCCGTCGACCACGACGCCGATGTCGCCGACCACCCAGACGACCGACCCGCCCTTGAGCGACGTGCCGCCGATGAACAGGTAGCAGTCGACGAGCTTGCCCTCCCCGTCGGTGATTGCCGCGAGGTGCACCGGCGTGGGCAGCACCGCGCTCTCGTAACCGGGCGCGGTCGGATCGGTGATGCGGTGCGTCGTGAAGCCACCCTTGACGTTGCGGCTGGCGTGGTAGCCGACCGAGAACAGCACGACGAAGGCCGTCGCGAACAGGATGGACACGGTCGAGAACACCGCGGTCGCCCGGCGACGCGTGCGACGACGATCGCGCGCCTGTCGGTGGATCACGACGCCACCGTCGTCGGACGTCACTGCCGTCGGCGAGTCGTCGATCACGATCGTCCGTCCCATGGAGCGGTGGAGGCGGTGGGTCGGCTCGCGTCGTCGATCACGCCCGCAGACCATAGAGGTGGAGGCGTCGCATCTCCGACAAGACCCCGTCGGGCACGAGGAAGTCGACGGCACGCCCGTCGGCACAGCGCGCCCGGATGTCGGAGCTCGAGATCTCCAACAACGGCACCGCGACGTGCAGGAAGGCAGGGTCGGCTGCCGGAGCGCCGGGACGATCGACCACGGCGACGGTCACCGCCGCCAGCAGATCATCGGCGCGGTGCCAGCTGCCCAACCCGGCCGCCGTGTCGGCGCCGACGATGAGCACCAGTTCGACTCCGGAGTCCGCGGCCGCCAGCTCGTCGACGGTGTCGATCGTGTAGGTGGGGCCCCCTCGGCGGATCTCGCGATCGGAGGGCATCAGGCCCTCGTGCCCCGCCGCTGCTGCGGCCACCAGATCGAATCGAACAGTGGCCGGCGTCAGCCCTTCGCGGTCATGCTTCTGCCACGGGTCGTTCGCGACCGTCAGCAGCACCTCGTCGAGGCCCAGCTGTTGGCGGGCCTGGCTGGCGGCGACCAGGTGCCCCACGTGTGGCGGATCAAAGGTCCCACCGAAGATCCCGACACGACGAGGCACGCCGGCGATGGTAGGTCAGGAGCCCCCCGAGTCGACGCGAGCACCGACACGGGTGCTCGCCATGTGAGCAGCGCCTGTGTGAGAGCACAGCAGAACGGGAACGACAAGGCGTGAATCCTTGTTACAAGACTCAACCCCACCCGACACGGGCCGATAGGTAGTGCAGGCGATGACGAGAACACGCCATCCGCCCAGCACGAGGCAACGAAACCAAGGGTAGAGGTGCCCAGGGTGATTTCCACCCTGGTTCCGGAAAAAGCGCAGCCGCGCAGGTGATGAGATGAGCGATTCAGTCGGTCTGTATCTGAATGAGATCGGAATGGTGCCGTTGCTCAACGCCGCCGAGGAGCGCGAGCTGGCGCAGGTGATCGAGGCCGGCGTCGAGGCACGGGCCCGCAAGGCACGCGGCGAGACCGGACCCGAGATCTCACGCAACATCGCCGCGGCCGCCCAGGCCAAGGACCGCTTCATCCGGGCAAACCTCCGACTCGTCGTGAGCGTTGCCCGTCGCTATCCCCTCCCCTCCGGCATGGAGCTGCTCGACCTCATCCAGGAGGGCAACCTCGGCCTGGAGCACGCCGTCGACAAGTTCGATTGGCGCAAGGGGTTCAAGTTCTCGACCTACGCCACGTTCTGGATCCGCCAGTCGATCGGCCGTGCGCTCGATCAGAAGGCCAGCCTGATCCGGCTCCCCGGTGATCGCTCGGCCGCCCTGCGCGCCGCGCTTCGGTCGGTTGCCGGCGACGGCGACGAGCTCGACAGCGAGAACGCGATGCTGCACCGTCTCGCGACGCCCACGTCGCTCGACCGCACCATCGGCGACGATGACTCGAACGAACTGGTCGACCTGCTCGCGGATCCGCACCCCGGTCCCGAGGCGCAGGTCATGGCCGGCGTCGACGACGATCTGCTCGACAAGGTGCTCGGTCAGCTCGACAGCCGGGCGCGCCAGGCCGTCGAACAGCGATTCGGACTCAGCGACGGACGCCGCCGCAGCTACCGCGAGGTCGGCGAAGAGCTGGGCATCACCGCCGAGGCCGCTCGCCGGCTCGTGAAGCGTGCGGTGAGCTCGGTCCGCGAGTCGGCGCTCGCCACCATCGACGCCGCCTGACCCGGCCCCCTCCCAGGGAGCAATCGGGTTGGGAAGACGTCGGTCGACCCGCGAGACTGGACCGACCATGAGTTCGAACCGCCTGCCGACCACCTGGCACGACCTGCCGGCACTCCAGCAACCGAACTGGCCCGATCAGGTCCAGCTCAAGGCCGCGCTCGAGACGTTGTCGTCGTATCCCCCGCTGGTGTTCGCCGGCGAGGCCCGTGACCTGACGAGAGAACTCGGTCGCGTCAGCGCGGGCGAGGCTTTTCTGCTCCAGGCCGGCGACTGCGCCGAGTCGTTCGACTCGTTCACCGCGAATTCGATCCGCGAGCGGTTGAAGCTGATCCTCCAGATGGCCGCGGTGCTCACCTATTCGGCGGGCGTGCCGGTGGTGAAGGTGGGACGGATCGCGGGACAGTTCGCGAAACCCCGTTCAGCCGACACCGAGACCATCGACGGTGTCGAGCTGCCATCGTTCCGGGGGCACATCGTCAACGATCCCGCGTTCACACCCGAGGCCCGCGTGCCCGACCCCCAGCGCCTGATCGCGGCCTACCACCAGTCGGCCTCGACGCTGAATCTGCTGCGGGCCTTCACCAAGGGCGGGTTCGCCGACATTCATCGGGTACACCAGTGGAACCAGGAGTTCGTCGCGGCGAGTCCCGAGGGCGCTCGCTACAACGAGCTCGCCGAAGAGATCGACCGCGCGCTGCGCTTCATGACCGCGTGCGGGCTCAACACCGACTCGGTGCCGCACTTGCGAGAGGTCGACTTCTACACGAGTCACGAGGCATTGGTGCTCGGCTACGAAGAGGCGCTCACCCGGCAGGACTCGCTGACCGGTGATTGGTACGACTGCTCGGCACACATGGTGTGGATCGGCGAGCGCACGCGTCAGCTCGATGGCGCACATGTCGAGTTCTTCCGGTCGATCGAGAACCCGGTCGGCTGCAAGATCGGACCGTCCACGACACCAGCCGACGCCATCGAACTCTGCGACGCGCTGAATCCCGACCGCGTGCCCGGCCGGCTCACCCTCATCACGCGGATGGGCGCGACCAAGGTCAACGCCGTGCTACCCCCCATCCTCGAGGCGGTCAGCGAAGCCGGCCATCCAGTGGTGTGGGCGTGCGACCCGATGCACGGAAACACCTACACATCCGACAGCGGCCACAAGACACGGCACTTCGACGCGATCATCGGCGAGATCCGCGGGTTCTTCAGCGCGCACCGATCGGCCGGCACCTGGCCGGGCGGCGTGCACGTCGAGCTCACGAGCGACGACGTGACCGAGTGCCTGGGCGGCGCCGAGCAACTCGCGGTCGACGACCTCGACCTGCGCTACGAGACGATCTGCGACCCACGCCTCAACGGTCGCCAGTCGCTCGACCTGGCGTTCCACGTCGCCGAACTTCTCGCCGAGTAGCCGCCGAGCGCCCACGGGCGCGGCGCTGATCGTCCGGATCGGGAATGTCCTCGAATGTTGACCTGTTGGGTCGGATTTGAGACACTGGAATACCCGAGCCAACCGGTCAGGATTTGCTCATGCCCGTCATCGAGATCGACCCCGAGATCGCCGCCGACATCGAGAAGTTCGAGCGGTTGATGGCGCAGTACCTCGCGGAGGAGATCGATCCCGACGTCTTCCGCGTCTTCCGCCTCAACAACGGCATCTACGGCCAGCGCCAGGGCGGCACCGCGCAGATGGTCCGGGTCAAGGCGCCGTACGGCAAGCTCACCGCCGAGCAGCTCGACCTGTTCGCCCACATCGCCGACAAGTACTCCCGCGGCTGGGGCCACATCACCACCCGCCAGAACTTCCAGTTCCACTACGTCGAGCTCGAGACTGTTCCCGACGTGTTGCGCGACCTCGCGTCGGTCGGCATGACCACGCGCGAGGCGTGCGGTGACACGGTGCGCAACGTGCAGGGATGCCACCTGGCCGGCGCGTGCCCGCACGAGGTGCTCGACATCTCCGCTTGGGCCGAGGCCGCGTTCCAACACTTCCTGCGCAACCCGATCGCGCAGCGGCTCCCACGCAAGTTCAAGATCAACTTCAGCGGTTGCGAGACCGATTGCGGCCAGGCGATGTTCAACGACGCCGGCGTGATCGCGGTGAGCCGCACCCACGACGACGGCACCGTCGAGGCCGGCTTCCGCGTGTTCGTGGCGGGCGGGCTCGGCGCAAACCCGCACCCGGCGCTCGCGCTCGAAGACTTCACCGCGAAAGAAGACCTGCTGCCGACGCTCGAAGCGATCCTCCGGGTCTTCGAGCAGACCGGCAACCGCAAGAACAAGCTGCGCGCCCGACTCAAGTGGGTCGTCGACGAGCTCGGCTGGGAGACGGTGCAGGAGCGCATCTTCGCGATCCGTCGTTTCCTGCCCGCATCGTCGACGTGGCCCGGCGGTATCCCCGCGGTCGTCAACGAATGGGGCGACGCTCCGGCCGGTGTGTCGACCACGATCACGCCGACGGTGATGGGACAGGGCACGCCTGTCGCATTGAAGTCGACGAAGCCTCTCGAACGCTGGGACCAGGCCAACGTGGTTCGGGGCACCGCGAAAGAGACGGTCTCGGCCTACGCCTGGAGCCGCCTCGGCGACATCACGTCCGACCAGTTCCGCGGACTCGCGTCGATCACCCGCGAATTCGCGGCCGAGGTGCGCATCACCAATCGCCAGAACCTGGTCTTCCGCAATCTCACCGAGGAGCAGCTGCCGCTGCTGTTCGAGCGGCTCACCGCGATCGGCATGGCCGAGCCCGGCGCCGAACTGAGTCGCGACGTCGTGGCCTGCCCCGGCGCCGACACCTGCAACCTCGCCGTGACGCAGTCGAGGGGTCTCGCCGACGCCATCGGCGTGGCGCTCGAAGAGGCCGGGCTCGCCGAGGTCGGCGGCATCCGCACCAACATCAGCGGTTGCACGAACTCGTGCGGTCAGCACCACATCTCCGATATCGGCTTCATGGGTGCCGAGCGTCGCGCTCACGGAAAGCCGGCACCGGGTTACCAGATGCTGCTCGGCGGCTACGTCGGAGAACAGCAGGTGCACTTCGGCGAGAAGGCGCTGCGATTGCCGGCCAAGTCGGCGCCGCAGGCGGTCGTGAGGATCGTCGGTCGCTTCGCGGCCGAACGCGAGGCCGGCGAGAAGTTCCGCACCTGGATGGATCGGGTCGGTGGCGCCAAGGTGCTCGGCAAGGAGCTCGCCGATCTCGACGTCTTCCCCACTCCGGAAGAGGGTCCCGAGTTCTACGTCGACTACGACGAGACCGGTCCCTACGAGGTCGAACTGGGTGAGTCGGAATGCGCGACATGAGCTCCCCCGACGTCATGGCGTCGTCGCTGTCGATGCCCACCGGTCGTTTCACGCCCGAAGATTTCGACGACGACGAGTTGGCCGAACTGAACCAGCAGTTCGAAGACGCGCCCGCGTCGAAGATCATCCGCTGGGCAGTCGACGCGTTCGGTCCGCACCTGTCGCTCGCCGCGTCGATGGCCGACGCGCTACTCATCGATCTGGCCGTCACGGTCGAGCCGGCGATCGAAGTCGTCTTCATCGACACCGGCTACCACTTCCCCGAGACGCTCGAGACGGTCGAGACCATCCGTCGTCACTACGGTCTCAACCTGCGGATCATGACCGTCGCGCCGCAGTACGAAGAGTTGTGGAAGGTCGATCCCGAGAACTGCTGCTCGTCGGTCAAGGTCGGCCAACTCGACCGCGCACTCGCCTCGAAGGCCGCGTGGATGTCGGGCCTGCGCCGTGACGAGGCGCCGTCACGAGCCAACGCCGCGATCGTCGGGCGCGACATGCGAGGCCTGGTCAAGGTCAACCCGATCGCCAACTGGACCTCGGCCGAGTGCGACGCGTATCTCTCCGAGCACGACATCCCGTACAACCCGCTGCTCGACCAGGGCTACGGATCGATCGGCTGCTGGCCGTGCACCAACAAGGTCCCCGACGGCGAAGATCCGCGATCGGGCCGCTGGGCCGACCGCGAGAAGACCGAGTGCGGGCTGCATCTCAGCTGACCTGACAGGCGCGACTGCTAGAAAAGCGGCGATGCGAATCGCCGCGTTGGATCGCACACGGATCGCCAGCCCCACGAAGGCGGTCGAGATCGGCGCTGCCGGCTGGGTGCTGACCCTCGTCGGCCTCACGATCGAAATGATCTCGCTCGTACCGGTCGGACCATCGACCGCGCACAGCGAGCTGAGCATCGTCGGGCTCGTGCTCCTCGCTGCCGGAGCCGGCATCGGCTGGTATGCGCTCTTGCTCGGGCAGCGGGCGAGCACCGACATCGACGAGACCTACGAGCGATACCTCGAGCAACCGACCGGCACACCCGCACCGCAGCCCGTCGGCGGGTCGGTCGCGTGGATCCGAGTTGCCTTCTGGGCGACGGTCGGTCTCTGCGCTGCAGCGCTGGCGTGGTTGAGCATCAGCTATTCGAGCGCGTCGGCGAACACTGAGTCGCACACGATGCTGCTCGTGTTCACCGTCGCCGCGTGCGTCATCACGAGTGTGCCGAGCGCGCTGGGACTGGCAAGCGATCTCTGCGGCGTCGAGCTGGTGGCGCAGGCCGAATCCACTTTCGACCACGTCGCTCCGCACTCGGCCGACGTACCGCCGAGCGTGTCCGCGTCCGCTCCTCCGTTCGACGCCGCGGTCACTCGTCTGGTGCTCGACGGTCGCCGAATCGAGAGCGAACGCGACGTGTATGCCGCCATCGCCCGCGGGCTCGGGTGGGCAACCCCCGACCAGTGGTCCGGCGCTGACCTCGTGGAGGTGTTCGCCGACGACCACAGCCTGCGGTTGAACATCGCCTGGCGCCAGCACCAGGTCTCGCGCTCCCACATGGGTCAGGGAACGTTCTCCCGGGTCGTCGCCGATCTCCAGGGGTTGGACCGGAAGCTGGGGCGACCGCCGGGCACGCGCACCGTCACGCTCAAGCTCGACTGAGAGCCTTGACGTTGAGCGTGCGCCGAGAGGCGGCACGCTCCATTGAGAGAGCCTTTGATTGACATTCGTGGCGCGCTGACCCACCATGTGGTCGTGAACGACACGGCCGCCGAAATTTCGACCAGCGGCCTGCTCGGCACTGAGGATGGCTCGGTGCCGACACGGTTGCTCGTGCTCGGCATGGCGCACCGTGACGGATCGATCCACGGGCCCGAGCTGTACGCGGTGACCGAGGCGGTCGGGCTCTCGGTCGATCAGGTCAGGTCGTGTTTGCGACGCCTCGTCGCAGAGGAGTTGTTCGAGCGCAGCGGCGAGGGCCGCGAGGCGATCTACGCCGCGACCGCCGCCGGACTCGCCGTACTGTCGTCGACCAAGCAGCGCCACCTGCTCGCCTATGCGCAGGACGCTGCCGGCCGCGGCTGGGACCGGCACTGGCGCCTCGTCGCGTTCGCGATCCCCGAGACGAAGCGCGCGGCGCGCGACACGTTCCGCGATCGACTGCTGGCACTCGGCGCAGCGCCGATCCAGAACGGGCTGTACGTGTCTCCGCATCGTTGGGAGTTGGAGGTGCACGACGAAGCGGCACGCCTCGGCATCAGCGAACACGTGACGACCTCGACGACCGACGATCTGTCCATCGGCGGCGAGTCGAACCCGCGCCTGCTCGCCGAGCGCCTCTGGTTACTCGCCGAAGTCGCGTCGCACTACCGCGAGTTCATCGAGACGTACCGCGACGTGCCGGATCAACTCGAGGCGATGCGACGGCGCCACGAGCGCCTCTCCGAGAGAGACTTCCTCCCCGGCGCGCTGCAGATCGCGATCCGGTTCAACCAGTGCTTCGACCACGACCCGCTGCTGCCGCCGGAGTTGCTGCCCAAACCGTGGCCCGGACGCGAGGCGCGCGACGTCCTCGCGCGATGCCGCAAGCTCGGCGTGCTGGCCCGCGAAGACAAGTCGGGTCCAGCGCTGTTCCGTGTCTTCGACGACGTGATCGCCACACTGCCGTGAGGTTCGACGTCCGACAGCGTTACGCGGCTCCCGCGGCCGATGTACTCGCGCACTACGCCTCGGTCGAGATGTACGAGTCGCTGCCCGAGTTCGGACGGATCAGCCGCCCCGAGATCCTCGACCGCATCGATGGCGGCGACCGGGTGACCGTGCGGTTGCGCTACAGGTTCACGGCCGATCTTCCCGCCGCTGCGCTCGCGGTGATCGACCCCGACCGACTCACCTGGATCGATGAGACGACCTACGACTTCGGTGCGCTGACCTCGAGCACGAAGCTGCTGCCCGACCACTACCCGCGAAAGCTCGAGGCGTCGGCCGCGTCGCAGTTCCGTGACGACAGCGACGGCTGCATACGCGAAGTCAGCGGATCGCTACGGGTCCACGTGCTGCTGGTCGGCGGCCAGGTCGAGAAGGCCATCGTCTCGGGCCTGACCGAGCACCTCGCCGAAGAGCAGACCCTCGTCGCGCGCCTCCTCACCGGCGGCTGAACGGTCACACAGGGCCAGCGCTCACCGAATCCCCGAACCGTGCGCGAAAGCCCAGGCCCTTTTGCCGAGCGTCAGGGCCCCGGCGGGTACCACCGGCCGTCGGCAGCGAGCCACCAGCCCGGCGGCGGTGGCGGAGGCGTTGGGGACTGCGGCGCGGTTGCTCGGAGGGCGAGCCCGAGGAGGACGGTGACGATCCCGAGACCGCCGATGACCCATCCAACCGTCGTGAGTGACGACGAAGATTCACACGCTTGGACGTCCTCGAAGGTGAGCACGTGCCCGGTCCGGTCCATCTGCGCTGTCTCGCACTCGCTCCGGTCGCTGGCGCTCAAGGCCAAGCCTCCGACGACACACGCGACGCCGAGAACAAGGATCACGACACCGATGTCCATCACGCGTCGCCGCACGGGCGGAAGGTACCAGCCATGCCCGAATCACGACGCACGACTCCACCAACAGGACATTCGCGGCGCGACGCTCAGACGAGGTTGTCGACGAACTTCTCGAGCTGGCGCAGGTTGCGGCACTCGAACGAGCCGTCGCAGTGCGTGGCGTACTCCCCCACGATCGAGTCGCCGGTGTCCCAGTACGACTTCGGCTCGGGGTTCAGCCAGAACACGTGACGGGCGCGATGGCGGATCTCCTTGATGACCCAGCTCTGCGACGCGTGGTAGTTGTTGCGGGCGTCGCCGAGGATCAGCACGGTCGTCTTCGGACCGACGTCCTTGCCCCACTTGTTCCAGAACGCCTCGAACGCGTGGCCGTAGTCGGAGTGGCCGTCGACCCAGACAACGTCGGCTTCGGTGTTCACGCGATGGATCGCCTCGACGATGTCTTCGGTCCCCTCGAAGAACCGCGTGACCTCATCGATGCCGTCGATGAACACGAACGACCGCACGCGTGAGAACTGGCCCGAGATCGCGTACACGAGGTGCAGCGTGAAGCGGGCGAACGCGGCCACTGATCCGGAGATGTCGGCGATCACGAAGATCTCGGGCTTCGCCGGCCGCGGGTACTTGAACTTCGGTTCGGCGGGCACACCGCCGTAGCTCAACGAGTGCCGCACGGTGTTGCGGAAGTCGAGCGGACCCTTGCGTCCGTGGCGACGCTTGCGCGCCAACCGCACCGCGAGCTTGCGGGTCAGCGGATAGATCGCGTGACGCAGCATCTTCATCTCGTCGCGACTCGCGTGCATGAAGTCGATGTCTTCGGGAAGCGGCTTGCGCAATGTCTTCGCCATCGCCTCGACACCGCGGTCCGCGACCAGCCGCCGGCGGATCTCGGCCTCGATCTCCTTCTTCAGTTGCTCGATGCGCTGGGTGTACTCGTCCTCCTCGAGCCGTTGCTCCAGCGGCGTGAGCGTCTCGGGCGAGTCGGTCGCCGCCTGTTGCATCAGCTTCTCGAGCACGCCGTCGAGATCGAGGTTCCGCAGCGTGCGGTACAAGTAGTAGGTGCCGCCGACCGGACGCCCGGGCTCCATCCCGGCGAAGCGGCGCACCGCCTGTCGGGCGACCGCACGCATCATCGAGTCGTCACCCCGCGCGAGCGCCTGGTACAGCATCTCGGCCAGCTCTTCGGGGCTCATGCCCTCGCCGCCGCCACCGCCGCCCTGCTGATCACCGTTGCCCGTTGCGCCCTCCATCTCGGCGAGCGCATCGGCCAGTTCGTCGGGAAGGTCGCCGCCGTCGCCGTCGAGCCCGTACTGGCTGCCCCGCAGCGAGAAGTACACCTCGAACAACGTCTCGAACGCGCGCCAGTGCGCGTTGTTCTTCACGAGCGTGGCGGCGAGCGCGTACTTGAACGCCACCCGATCCTCGATCGGGATGTGCTTGACCGCCTCCATCGCGTCGAGGTTCTCGGTGAGGCTCACCGGCAGTCCCGCCTCGCGCAGCTCGACGATGAAGCCGTTCAGCAGGGCGAGGATCCCCTCACCGTTCGTTGCGATGACGGTCTCACGAGCCATGATCGTCGCTACTTCTGATCGCTGAACGGTCCGCCCTTGCGGAACGCGGAGCCCTCGTTGGCGAACTCTTTCTGCGCCTTCGCCACGTCGGTCTGGTACTTCAGCAAGATGTTCGCCGTGCCGCTCGCGACCTCGGCGTCGATCTTCTCGATTCCCAGCAACATCAGCGTGCGCGCCCAGTCGATCGTCTCGGACACCGACGGACTCTTCTTCAGCTCCATCTGCCGCAATGACCGCACGATCCGTGCGACCTGATCGGCGAGCGACTCGGTGATGTCGGGGATCTTGGTGAGGACGATCGCCTTCTCGCGCTCCATGTCGGGGTAGTCGATGTGGAGGAAGAGGCAACGCCGCTTGAGGGCCTCGGAGAGTTCGCGGGTGTTGTTCGACGTGAGGA